>JAQZDD010000293.1 GCA_028751055.1 Euryarchaeota archaeon Ods04
GAGGTCGTCGTGACGCACGGAAACGGTCCGCAGGTCGGCGCGCGTATGCTCCAGCAGGAGAGCGCGCCCGAGACTCCACAGATGCCGCTCGACGTTCTCGTCGCCGAGACACAGGCTCAGATAGGCTACGTGCTCCAGCAGGCTCTGAGAAACGCGACCGACGCGCGCGCGACGACTTTGGTGACTCAGGTCGTCGTCGACTCCGAAGATTCGGCGTTCGAGAACCCGACGAAGCCTGTCGGTCCGTGGTACACCGCGGAGGAGGCACGCGACAAGCCGTTTGAGACGCGCGAGGTCGGCGAAGGCGAACGTCCGTACCGTCGTGTCGTGCCGTCTCCCAAGCCCAGAGAGGTCGTCGAGGCGGACGAAGTAACAACGTTAGTCAGGGAAGACGTACTCGTCGTCTGCGGCGGCGGTGGCGGCGTCCCAGTCGTGAGAGAAGGAGGCGACGACAACGACATACATCTACGCGGCGTCGAGGCTGTCGTGGACAAGGACCGCACGTCGCGTCTCGTCGCCGAGCATGTCGGTGCCGAACTTCTCGTCTTCCTCACAGACGTGGATGGCGCGTACGTCGACTTCGGAGGCGACGACGAACGTCTGCTTGAACGCGTGAAGCCGGACGAGATGCGCTCACACCTCGAAGCGGACGAGTTCGGCGAGGGGACGATGCGTCCGAAGGTCGAAGCAATGCTCGGCTTCGTCGGGTCGCGCGAGGAAGCCGAGGCTGTGATAACGACGCCCGAACGTCTCGAAGAAGCACTCGAAGGCGAAGCGGGGACTCGTCTGCGTGTCTGAGGCTTCCGTCTCAGATGAGAAAACCGAAGTCATGTTTTATGTTGCGTCGGCACCATCACATCCACGATGAGACGTTTCACGGCTGTACTGGCGATAGCGGTCTTCGTCTCGCTTGTCGCTCTCGTACCCGCCGTCTCGGCTTCCGACGAGTTCGTCGTCCGTCTTCCTGACATCGACACCGACGAAGCCGGTGTTGACGACTTAGTGGCGCACGCCGAGGAGACTCAGCAACCCGTCGTCGTCGATGTCGAAGCACGAGGCGGCGAGGTCGTCCGGCGTTTCTGGCTGACGAACGCTATCCTCGTCCGCGGTGACGGAGACGGCGACCTGCGTGACGCGCTCGCGGAACGTGACGACCTGCGTGTCCACGACAACTACGAGATTGCCGCGCCTACTCAGAACGAGACTTCTCCCGAAGTAGAGCCCGACGCGTGGGCTGACGCCGTCGTCAAGGAGGGCGTCGAACAGGTGAACGCGACGGCGGTCTGGGACGAGTTCGGGACGCGCGGCGAAGGCGTATCGGTAGCCGTCTTGGACACGGGCGTAGACGTCTCGCATCCCGACTTAGAACTCACGACTACTGACGCCGACGACCCGCGTTACCCGGGCGGATGGGCGGAGTTCGACATAGAGGGTGAACGAGTCGACTCGACGCCCTACGACGCGGCGAAACACGGCACGCACGTCTCGGGTACGGTGGCGGGCGGGAACGAGAGCGGGACATGGATAGGCGTCGCACCCGAAGCCGACCTGATGCACGCCAAGGTCTTCGGCTCCGACGGAGGCTCCTTCGCGCGTATACTCGCCGGAATGGAGTGGGCTGTCGAGAACGAAGCCGAGGTTCTGAGCATGAGCTTCGGTGTGCAGTGTGACGAATCGCCCGTATACGTACGCAGCATGGTCGCGCCTGTCAGGAACGCGCAGGAGGCGGGTAGCTTCGTCGTCGCCTCGACAGGAAACGACGGCGACGGCTGTTCGAGTTCGCCGGGCAATGTCTACGATTCGCTCGCTGTGGGTGCCGTCGACGGCGAAGGAAACGTACCCCGGTTCTCCAGCGGCGCGGAGGTGGAGACGACGACTGCGTGGGGTGAAACCGCACAGTCCGACTGGAACTGGCCCCCAGCGTACATCGTCCCCGACGTGACCGCGCCCGGCGTCGCTGTTCTGAGCGCGGTTCCCGACGGCGGCTACGAACGTATGGACGGAACGAGCATGGCTACGCCCCACGTTGCCGGAGTCGCAGCTCTTGTCGAGTCGTCGACCGAACGCGACATGACGCCTGCCGAGCACCGTTTCGTGCTCTTGGAGGCTGCGACGAAGCCCGGAGGTGGCGAACCCGACACACGCCACGGCGTAGGTGTAGTTGACGCGTACGACGCCGTCGCCGCTGCTCAGGACGGAGTCGATATACCCGACACGCTTCCGATAGACAGGACAGCTGAAGACGACGAACCCGAGGAGGAGCCTTCGACACCGCTACCCGGCTTCGGTGTCGTGGCAGTACTCGCGGCGGTTCTGTTCGCCGCCGTTCTAAGGAAAACAACTTGTGGTTTCGGTGACACAGATTAGCATGGACATAAACGACGCCTTCCGTTCGGCGTACTCCGCGCTCGTCTCGAAGCCGTCGAAGATACTTCCGTTCTA
>JAQZDD010000283.1 GCA_028751055.1 Euryarchaeota archaeon Ods04
CATGTTGTTTATCGCGGGAAGTGTGGTGACCATCATGCCGCCGGTTTCTGTCTGCCACCAGGTGTCGACGACGGGACAGTTCTCGTTGCCGATGTACCGGTAGTACCATTTCCAAGCGCGCGGGTTGATGGGTTCGCCGACCGTTCCCAAGAGGCGTAGCGACGACAGGTCGTGCGACTCAGGATGTTCGGTTCCCCACTTCATGAAGGAGCGCACTGCGGTCGGTGCGGTGTAAAGCTGTGTGACTTCGTAGTCCTCGACTATCTCCCACAGCCTGTCCTTCTCCGGGTAGTCAGGCGTACCCTCGTACATCACCGTCGTCGTTCCGAGGGCGAGCGGACCGTAGACGATGTACGAATGTCCCGTAATCCATCCGATGTCGGCGGCGCACCAGTAGGTGTCCTCGGGCTTCACGTCTAAGACTGCGTGCGATGTCCAAGCGGCGTACGAGAGGTATCCGCCCGTCGTGTGCTTGACCCCTTTCGGCTTGCCCGTCGTTCCCGACGTGTACATCAGGAACAGCATGTCCTCGGCGTCGCGCTCAACGGGTTCAACCGACGCACCGTCGTTCTCGGCGACGAGTTCTGCGTAGACGTGTTCGTCGTCGGCGATGTCGTTCTCACGCGCGTCCTCGCCGAGCCTCTCAACGACGACGGTCGTTACTTCGCCGTCCACGTCTCCGAGACCTTCACGTGCCTTAGAGACGTGGTCGAGAGCGTCGCCGCGCCTGTAGTATCCGTCACAGGTCACGAGGAAGTCGGAGTTCGAGGCGTTCATGCGCTCGGCGAGCGCGTCCGCCGAGAATCCCGCGAAGACAACGCTGTGAGGCGCGCCGATACGTGCGCATGCGAGCATCGCTATCGGCAGTTCGGGTACCATCGGCATGTAAAGCGTCACGACGTCGTTCTCCTCGACACCGAGCGAGCGGAGAGACGCAGCCGTCGCGTTGACCTCGCGCAGGAGTTCGTCGTAGCTGTACGTCCGTGTCTCGCCGGGTTCGCCCACCCAGTCTATCGCCGTTGCGTCGCCACGTCCGTCCTCTACGTGTCTGTCGACGCATTCGTAACAGGCGTTGAGCTTTCCGCCGACGAACCACTCGTAGAACGGTGCGTTCGAGTCGTCGAGTACCTCGTCGTGTTCGTCGAACCAGTCGAGGGTATCGGCTGCGCGTTCCCAGCATTCGGGCCAGTTCTCGTCGAACTCCTCGTATATCGATTCGTCGGTCACGTTCGCCTGTTCGACAAACTCCGCGGGCGGTTCGAACTCGTCCTGCTCTTCAAGACGTGCTTCGAGTTCAGCTTCCTCTGTCATACGGGCTTACTAAAGACACCAGTATATTAACGGGGCAGGCTAACTATCACAATTGAGGATGATGTTGCGGGAGAATATGTGAAAACAATCTTTTCGGGTATGGAATTTACTTTTAGTACTTAAAGCTATCCGTACGCGCGGCTTCTCAGCCGTCGCCGAACACCGTGTCGAGGAGCTTCTGCTGCGCCTTCCGCAGATGGCTGTGGAGCGTCGGCGGCGACACGCCCATCGAATCAGCGAGGTCCTCCGCCGTGCTCTCCCTGGGCCAGCGGAAGTAGCCCGAGTGGTAAGCACCCCTGAGAACGGCTCTCTGTCTCTCGGATAGTTCCTCGTCGACCGTGTTCCGTAGGTCGGGCGTCCCGTGTGTCTCCCTCCGCTCCTGCTTCCCGCGGAGTTTGAGCGACGGATACGCCTCGCTCAGTTCGTCGTGGACGGAGCGCACGTCGGTCTCGCGTGCGAGCTCGCAGGTGAAAGAGCCGACGCCGTCTTCGACACGTAGCTCCGTCACCGTGCCGCCGCGTTCTGTGACAGTCACAAGAGGCGAGCCTTCCGAAACGACGAGTTCGAGGAGTCCGCCGTCGTCGTGCCGTCGGACGAGACGTACGTCTTCGACGCCGTCGGTTTCGGTCGCGGCTTCGAGAACCTCTTCTGTCGTCGTCCCGCGCGCCTCGACGAAACAGACGAGCGAGCCTTCCTCGCCCGGTACGACGCCGTCGAGTGTGACCGTGGAAGCCGTCGCCGACGACAGCGAGACGAGTGGCGCGAAGCCGTCGGTGTAACGGAAACGGAGTTCGACGACGGTGCCGCCGAGGAGGAGAAGTCTGCGCTCGGTTGCGGTGACGGCAAAGGCTATACGTCGACCGAGTCCTGTGAGAACCGTCCTCTCGGCTTCGTCGAACGCGCCGTCGGCTTCGGAGCGGACGACGAGAACGCCGTAGACCGTCTCGCCGTGTGCGACCGGCGCGGCAGCCAGCATGCCCTTGCCCTGCTTACGGCTCGCCGCGCCGGGTTCGTCGGGTGCGACCAACGTCCTCCCGGTCTGCAGGACGCGTTCGACTATGCTTGTGCTTGCCGCGCCTTCGAACCTGTCGGCATCGTCGCCCGCGTGTGCGCGTATACCTATGTTGTCGCGCGACGGCGACCGCTCGGCTATCCAGACGGCTTCGTACACGTCGGTGAGACTGTCGCAGACG
>JAQZDD010000177.1 GCA_028751055.1 Euryarchaeota archaeon Ods04
GAGGACACGTAGACAGCTTATCGTGACGGGAGGAACCGCCGTATCGCTGGGCATAGCCGGATGTCTGGAGGAGCTACCTGAGGAGGAGGAAGAGGAAGACGACGACGAACCGGAGGAGCCGGAAGAGCCGGAGAACGACGAGGAGGAGGAGGAAAACGACGAAGAGGAAGAAGTAGACGATGAGGAAGAAGAGCCGGAGCCTGAACCCGCGAGATTCGAGATAACTTCAATCGACGCACCTGCTACTGTCGAGATAGGACGCGACTTCGACTGGACGTTCACGGTACGTAACGACGGCGAAGTAGACGGAGTCTTCGAGACTACGGTTACACGCAGGCGTACCGACGGCGAGACGGAGACACACGAAACCGTCTCCGTCGAGGTTTCCGCCGACGATACGGCGACCGCTACGCGCACGACGAGCCACGAATTCTTAGGGAGGTACGTCTACACCGTCGAGGAGACGGGCGACACGTTCGGAGTAAGAGCCGTCGAACACGCGGTTCAGTTCGGCGAATCCTACACCAACCCCGACGGCGTCGACATGACGCTGACGAGCACGAGCGACTTCTTCGACATAGAACTCAAAGGCTCGTACACGTACACCGACGAGCAGGGGAACAGACGCCGTGTTAGGGCAGGCGACGGTATGAGGTTCGCTCTCGTACACGTCGAGGCGCGTAAGAGCACACGTGAACCCAAAGAGATGCCCGAACCCGAGGAGTTCGTGATGTTCGTCGGGGAAGACGAGTACGAATCCGTCGAGAGGCTCGCAGACGACGCTTACGAGGGTGGCAGGTCACGCGTTTCGAGACGCGGCATAATCATGTTCGAGATAGACGACAGGTACCAGAGAACCGACGACTTCGACGTCTACTGGACACGAGTCTACCCCGGAGGAACCGCTGAGGCGGTCTGGTCAGTCTAAAGAATCAGGCGTGCGATACCGAGACGCCAGACGAGGAACGCCGCGCCTCCCACGACGACCATCACGAAGCCGAACGACGGGTGCGCGCCGCCCATGAAGAGGTCGGTGGCGCGCACAGCCAGACCCACGAGAGCGGCGACGAGCCAGATGCCGAGGAGCGAGAAAGCCTCGTTCTTGACCGACGGGAACCTGCCGTACGCGCCTGCTAGAGGGGCGACGGCGAACCAGCCAAACAGGAACGGCACGGCTACGTAGACGACGTGAAGAGGGTCGGTGCTTCCGTGGTGGTAGTTTCCCAGAGCCACGAAGACGAGAACCGTGACCACGTCTCCAAGCGCGAGAGCGGCACGGTTACGGTTCACCTTCTTTCCGTACGGATACATCGGCGGAGATATGTTTCGGCGTATGATAAGGAGAACGGTTCTTAGCTCGTATTTCACCGGGTGTCCGTTAGATTTAAGTAAGTGATTCCCGCAGTTCTGACCGATGAGAAACGTCAGAAAAGTACTCTCTTTCTCGGGCGGTTCGGAGGGTGGGGACTCCAAAAAGGAGAGAAACAAGACGGATTCTGACTCGGAACTCATGAGCATCTCACGTGGATGCGACGGAGTACCCGAGTCCGTCGGCGGATACGAACTGGAGATGAACTCACGTATAAACGTCCGGTGGGTGAACGACGAAGAAGAGATACGTGTAGAATGTAGCAGTACCGGAGATGGATGGAGAACCAAGGCGCGCGTCGACGGCAAGACGTACGTCGTCTCGTCACACGGTAGTCTTGACGAGGCTATCGAGACAGCCGAGAGCGTGATGTTAGGTGAAAGACAGCAAGAGGACGACGAAGGCAACGCCGACACGCGTTCGGATTTCGAGAAGGAAGTCGACGCAGTTCTCTCGGACGCCGACACCGAGTCAGTCGAAGCCGTGGTAGAGGCGTTCGGGGACTGAAACTACCCGCGCGGTTCAGTGCTCTTCTCGGTGCTTGTCTCCGTCACGTCTCTGCTCGGTTCGCCTCCTCGTTCTTCATTCTCCATACCTCCGCCGAGTATACGTATCAGGGTCGCTTCTAAGAGAGCCGCGGCTAAGAGCAACGGTAGAACGATGTAGAGGTATACCTCGGCGAGTTCGGGGAAGACCGCCAGCGCGCCGGAGAGTCCGCCCGACGCGGTTGCGATACCTAGCTGTGTCCCGATGGCGAGCGACACCCATGCCGCAGGGAGTTCGAGCCACGCAACAGGATTGAGGAGCATAGCACCGAGTCCGGTCGCACCCGCCTCCTCGACGCTAATGACGCCTATGTTCAAGCCAAGGAGGAACGCAAAGACGGGTGGCAGTATGACAAAGAAGCCCGACAGGAAGTTGACGAGCAGAGAGGTTGCGTTGAACGTCAGTAGGAAGACGAACAGCTTGAGCCAAGGGTCGTCGGGCGATATCGACTCGTGGACGCGTTTCCATATCCAGAGTGGGTACGCTGTCAGCAACGAAACCTCACGTTTTGCGACGGGGTACGAAACGGCAACTCCCGCGAAGAAGAGCACTGCCGAGACAACGAACCACGTCGGTTCGACACGTCCGACGACGGAAACGTCTATGGGCATACGTTCGATAACGCGCCGCGGCTTATAGTTCCTGCCCGTCTCGGACGATTTGGGTAGTATTAATACGAAGGCTGGAGTATTCCCCGTAAGAATGGACGCAGAGACCGACAGACGCGGCTTCTTGGCTGCCACAGCGGGTGCCGCTGCGGTTGGCGCGGGTGTCGGAACCGCGACAGCACAGGACGAAAACCGTGTGGAGATTATCGAGGTCGAAGGCGAGTACATAATGGACCCCGTCGGACTCCACATAGAGCCGGGCGAGACGGTGGTGTTCGAGAGCGGTAGCGGTGCACCGCACACATCAACGGCTTACGAAGACCGTGTCCCGGAAGGCGCGGAAGCGTGGGACAGCGGATTTATGGACACAGGCGAGACGTTCGAACACACGTTCGAGGTAGAAGGTACGTACGACTACCTATGCACCCCACACGTCAGCCTTGGTCAGGTCGGACGTATCGTAGTCGGCGAACCCGGCGGTCCCGCCGAGGAGACGGAGATACCTCAGAGACCGGCTATGATGAACGCTATGCCATCCGGCTCCGAGATAGTTGAGCGCGGCAGGATATCCGCCTTAGAGGAAGATGCGCCCGGCTTCCTTGGGCTTCCGCTAACGCTCGCGCAGGGTAGCATGGTCAGCGGATTCGTTTTAGCGGCGATAGTCGGCACGTTCCTCGCCGCAAGGAGCGACAACAACGCCAAGGCTGCCGGAATAGGCGCGCTCCTAGCCGGTGTAGTGATGATAGTAGCCGTCGTAATACATCTCGTCACGTAGCACGTAGACGCAGTTCTGTTCTGCTTTCTGTTCGTCAGGGTTATATCCGCTTCTGACGTACTGCTACCATGGAGATAGTACCGCTCCAACAGTGGGGGCTGTTCGTACGGGGCGTCCTGTTAGCCCTGATAGGTGTAGCGTTCTGGGTAGGTGGATTGGTAGTGTTTGAACTCCTGCGCCGCAGGATAATGAAAGAC
>JAQZDD010000218.1 GCA_028751055.1 Euryarchaeota archaeon Ods04
ACGACGATGTCGGGACCCGCGCTGAGCGAAACGTCGGTGATGGTAACGCCCTCTACAGGACCTAGCAAGAAGATTCCGAGCGTAAAGCTCGCGGCGTAGACACCCCACTTCATGACGGGGTTGAAGACGAGCACCGACGCGAAGAGTGCTATCTTGCTCACCCAGTCGATGAGACGGACGATGACGACGAACAGAAGGAGACCGACGCCGAGAGTGGGGAGCATCGTGATAAACGTCCCGAGAGCGAACGCACCCGCTGTCTCACGGGGCGTGTGGTTCTCGGTGAACGCGCTGTGAAGCTCGTCACGTATCCTGTCGGAGTACCGACTCAGTCGACTGCTCATCCGACTGTTCCTTTCGTTTACTCGTAGTTAAGCTTAGGGACAGAGAGTCTCAGACGGAGACATACCGCCGTCAGATACCACAACGGTTTTTGGCTTCCGAACCGGAGAACTGACGCAATGCCGGAAGACGGAGACGCCGATGACCGCGTCTACTACGTGATAAGCGACCTCCACATAGGCGGCGACGAACAGCTAGAGGAGGTTGAGTTCTTGGACGAGCTTCTTGAGTTTCTACAACAGCTTGAGGAGACCGACGAAGACGCCGAACTCATCATAAACGGCGACGCCTTCGGTCTCTGGGAGTTCACGACGGTCGAGGGCATGGAGAAGTTCGATGTCTTGGAGGAGACATATCCGGAGCTTTTCGAGCAGTTCCGGAAGACGGGAGACATCGTTCCTATCACCCTGCTTCCCGGAAACCACGACCACGAACTCGCCGCTTACGACGAATACGTCGAGAGGTTCGCGGAGTACAACGTCGAAGTTGTCCAGGATATCTCTATCTCCCGACGTGTCGGCGACAGGAAGGTACATTTCGAGCACGGTCACCAGCAGGACCCCAACAACAGAATCGAGGACTGGGGCAACCCTTACTCGACGCCCCTCGGCTACTACTACAACACTCTCGTCACCAGCAGGGCAGGAAAGCTCTCGGACAGGGGGCGGTACAACTGGCTCAAGGACGTTCAGGCTGTCACGCCGACCGAGAGGATGCCGATGTGGCTCTTCTCCAAGTACTTCTATAGGGAGATGAATCCCGTCCTGAGGTACTCTCTCGTTCCGTTCCTCCTCCTGTTCAACATAAGTGCCGTGCTCGCCGTCTTAGCGGGTCTGGACCTACTCGGCGTCTGGTCGATGCCCGTCGAACGGACGGAGAGCTTCTTCAGCAGCTTCGGCGCGGCAGGAACAGCCGTGTGGTTCTATCTCTCCATCAACGTGACCGTCGCAGGCTTGCTACTTCTCGTCGGAATCCCTCTTTACTTCATCCGCCGAGACATAAAGAAGACGGTAAACCGTTTCGGAGTCTTCGAAACCGACCTGACCGTCGACACCGGCGCGCCCTACGAAGAAGCCGCACGCGAGGTCTTCGCCGAGAACCCGGAGACAGCAGTCTTCTGCTACGGACACACCCACCGTCCGAAGGTCGAGGAGGTCGACGGAGGTCTGCTGGTCAACACGGGTACGTGGCTCAAACGTCTCCACCGCCGCGACGGAATCATCGGTATCCTTCCGCCCGTCTTCTACCCGTCGTACCAGATGGCGGCTGTCCGTATCTCCTCCGAAGACGACGGCGTGGCTGTCGAGTACCAGACTATCAAGAAGTCGAGTCCTGCGACCAAGGAGCTTACACGCACCGAACGGTTCTTCACCGTAGGAAGGGCACCCGAACCCGATTTCCCGGAGAAGAAGGTCGTCGAGTGAAACAGGACTGAGAGTTTAGCTGAGAGCTAAGGTATGTCGATGTCCAGTCCACAGAAAACCTGTGTCGCAAATACCGTCTTACCTTCGCTGACGTAGACACCGACCGAAACCGTGTTCCACTCCTCGCTGAGTATGTTGTCTCTGTGCGCAGGCGACTCCATCCAGTCGTTGACAAGGCTACGCGCTATGTCGTCCTCGTTCTCGTTGACGATTTCCTCGCCCGTCCGTTCGTCCTCTATTTCGACCTCGTAGAACGTCGCGCCGGCGTTCTCACCTACCGACGGTCTGCCGTCGGTTATCTCACCGCCTATCTCTTCGAGTCTGTCCCTCTCCGGTGTGGTGAGACAGACCTCGGCGTCGGTGTCTTCGAACTCTATCCTGTCATCGAAGCTACGCCCCTGAGAGTCGACGTGCCCCACATATCCGTTGTCAGCCATGTCCTCGCTGTGCGTCCTCGATACATCCACGAACTCGTCCCTGTACTCCAGTTCTTCGAGTCCTTCGGCGGCACGCTCCTCGTTCGTGTACTCGGCGACGATGCTTTCTATCTCGGCGCGGTCGTATCCGTCGTAGGGACCGGGGTTCTCCCAGTCGCCGACGACCTCAAAACGGAACTCTTCGCCCTCGACCTGTTCGAACCGCGGCGTCTCCGAACCGTCGTCGAGGTGTGCGTAGCCGACGACGAGCGCGAAGGTCATGCCCCCTATGAAGACGACGGCGGCGATAAGCTTGAGCGCGGTGACAGCCACGTTCGCGCCGTCGGCACGGTCTGTGTCTGACTCGTTCCTCATCTCATTCAGATAGTCGACGGGGACGTTTGAAGCTTACCTATCCACAAAAGACGGACACGAAGACGAAAGCCTATCCGAGAGGACGACAAATCTCGGACATGGAGATGAGCAGACGGGCGTTCTTGGCGTCGGGCACGCTCCTGTTGGCTGGCTGTCTCGACTCACCCGAGACGGACGGCTGGCGTTCCTACGGACGTGACAGGACGAACGCCGCACACGCCGAGGGGGACGCGCCGTCGGGCGACGCCCACACGACGGTCGAGGTCGGAACGGTCGAGTCGTCGCCTGCGGTCGTCGACACAAGAGCGTACGTCGGAACTGTCGACGGCGGTGTCGTCGCCGTAGAAATTGAGGGCACTCACGGAGACGGTGGTAATGGCGGGAACGGAGACGAGGAACCGACGGTAGACTGGACGTACACAACTGACGGCGCGGTTTCGTCTCCAGCCGTCGAACGCGGAAACGTCTACTTCGGCACCGACGAGGGGACGTTCACGTGTGTCGGTGCCGACGACGGCAGTATGCTCTGGGAGCAGACGACGGGC
>JAQZDD010000016.1 GCA_028751055.1 Euryarchaeota archaeon Ods04
ACCCATGGAAGGCGTCCCAGACCAGAAGCCGTCTGAGTCGTCTTCAGCGAAGTACACCCAGTCGTCGACTCTTTCGTCTCCGTCTTCGCCGTTGTCTTCGCCTTCGTTCTCGTTGCTGTCTCCGCCGTCCGTTCCGTCGCCGAAGATACCGGCGCGTCCGACGCATCCCGCCGCCGCTCCTGCCGCGCCCGCCGCCGCG
The DNA here is from genome assembly GCA_028751055.1 of Euryarchaeota archaeon Ods04. Lineage (GTDB taxonomy): Archaea > Halobacteriota > Halobacteria > Halobacteriales > Halorutilaceae > Halorutilus. The sequence goes on from JAQZDD010000016.1 coordinate 200, forward strand.
CACGCTCTCAGGAACCTCCTTCTGTTCTGTCTCGTGCTCATAGAGCAGAATACGTCCACTAATTCTAAAGCCTGTCGTAGGCTAAAATAGCGGCTTTAGTCACCGTCAGACGCGGGCGAGGAGGGTCGCGTCCGGTAGCCATTTTAATCCACGGAACCACCAGAAGCGTATGGCTACGAGAAGGTCCGTACTTTTCACACCCGGAGACGAAGCAGAGATGCTGCGTAAGGCGATGGCAGGCGAAGCCGACGTCGTCGTCTTCGACTTAGAGGACGCCGTCGCGCCCGACGCGAAGGACGAGGCGCGCGAAGCTGTGAGCGAGGTACTCGACGAAACGGACGACGAAGACGACGTGCCCGAGATATGGGTACGTATCAACCCTCTCGCTCCTACGAGGCGCGCCGGAGGCAAGGACGACGAAATAGACGGACGCGACGACCTGCGCGCGCTTGCAGGCGACGAAAACGAGCCTTCGTGCTTCGTCGTGCCGAAAGCCGGAGACGCGTCGGCTGTCAGACGTGTCGCTTACGCGCTCGACGAAGCCGGAAGCGGTGCCGGCGTCGTTCCTATAGTCGAGACGGCGGAGGGCGTCGTCAACGCCTTCGAGATAGCGAGCGCGTCGCGTGTCTCCGCCGTCGTCTTCGGCGCGGAAGACCTCTCCGCCGACGTGGGTGCTACACGGACGGACGACGGAACAGAGGTCCTCTACGCGCGGCAGAAGGTCGTCACAGCGGCGTCGGCGGCGGGAGTCGACGCGCTCGACACGCTCTGGACCGACTTCACGGACGAGGAAGGTCTGCGCCGCGACGCCGAAACGACGGTACGTTTCGGATACGACGGAAAGTTAGCGATACATCCCGCACAGGTAGGACCGATAAACGACGCATTCACGCCGTCGGAAGAGAGCGTCGACTGGGCGCGGAAGGTGATGGAGGCGGAGAGCGAGGCAGAGGAAGAAGGAAAGGGCGTCTACGAGGTAGACGGCGAGATGGTCGACGCGCCGCTCGTGGAGCAGGCACGGACGGTTCTGGAACGCGCCGAGGCGGCAGGGATGGACGTGTCGGAGGAGTAGAGAGAGGTACGGCTACTGAGCACCGCCCGGCAGGAACAGGTTGATGACGGTCACGACGACGCCCGCGAGACCCATACGGAAGCCCGCCTTGTACCACGTCTGTTTCGAGATACGTCCCATGTAGACGCCGAAGAGGAACAGGAGCGTAGTCGCCAGAAAGACGGAGATAGCCGCCGCTTGCAGCATCGAAAGGAAGACTCCCTCGAACGCGAACGGTATCGCCGGAATCAGGATGCCGAGCATCGGACCGAGACCGCTCATGAAGGCGTTGACGCGTCTCCCTGCATGCTTGCGTTCCTCTACCTCCGTCTCTTCGAGGTCACGTAGCATCGCGTCCTCGATACGTTTTAGCTCAGCCTGTTTCTCGGCGCGCTCTATCTCCCAGACGCTCCATACCCCCGACGTCCCCAGACCGACCGCCGCGCCTGCGATAATCATGAGCACCGTCGCTCCGTCAGGCACGCCGGAGAGGTACGAACTCACAGCGATGCCGATACTCGTCATCGTGCCGTCGAAGCCGTTGCCGACGAAGTAACGCCGCGATATCGACATGACCTCTTCGTCGCCGAAAGCGGCACGCGTCTCGCGGAGTTCGCGTATGAGACTGTCGATGCGGGACATCCGAACTCAGTCCTGTGGCGTCTCTATCTCCTCAACCATCTGACCGCAGACTATCTGGTCGACCGAGTGTACGGTCCCGCCGAGGTCCTCTATCTTCGTCTTGACCGCGTCGTACTCTATCTTCTTACCCTCAACCGTCAGCTTGATATTCTGTACCTTGTGGTCGGTTTCGAGCAACGTCGCGTTGACGCCTTTGACGCCCTTGAGGTCGGATATCTCCTGCGCGAACTCTATCGTTGTCGGCTCGTACGGCTTGAGTATGTCGATGACGACGCGTTTTATCGGTGCCATAAAACCGAGTAAGACGACGGCTCACTAATAACCCCGTACCTTGTTCTTATGTCGTGCGGACTCGTAGAAACGAACTATGAGCGTAGAAAAACGACTACGGGTTATAGCACGGTTCCGTGCTTCTTGTCCGGCAACTCTTTCTCCATACCTTCGTAGAAGTCGTATCGTCGCACGAGTTCGTCGCGCAGGTCGCTCGGCGGCACGATTTCGTCAATGACGACCTCCGACGCCATCCGGTGCACGTCTATCCCCTCGCGGAACTCCTCGCGTAGCTCCTGCTCCTTCGCGGCACGCTCGTCCTCGTCCTCGATAGCGTCGAGTTTGCGTGCGTAGACTGCGTTTATCGCCGCCTCGGGACCCATGATAGCGATTTCGCCGCTCGGTAGGGCAAGGGTTGACTCGGGGTCGTAGGCGGGACCCGACATGGCGTATATTCCCGCACCGTACGCCTTACGGACGACGACCGACATCTTGGGCACGGTCGCGCTCGACGTGGCGTAGATGAACTTCTTGCCCTTCTCCAGTATCGCCTCCTTTTCGACCTGCGAACCCGCCATGAAGCCGGGTGTGTCGCAGAGGTAGAGCAGAGGAATCTCATAGGCGTCGCACGTCCAGATGAACTGCGCCGCCTTCTCCGCCGAATCAGGAAATATCGCGCCTGCGCGCTCGTCGGGCTGGTTCGCAACGATTCCGACGGGGCGTCCGTCGATACGCGCGAACGCCGTCACGATTTCCTTGCCGTACTCCTGCTTGAGTTCGAAGAACGAACCCTTGTCGACCACGCGGTCTATCAGTTCCTTGACATCGTACGCCCTGTTCGGCTCCTCGGGTATCGTGGCGTCGATTCCGCGCGGCGACCTCGCGGGCGGGCGCGGTTCGGAGCGCGGCGGCTTCTCGTCGGCTTTATCGGGCAGGTACTCCATGAGACGCGCCACCAAACGGCGAGCGTGTCTCTCGTCGCGCGCCACTAAGTCCGCGCTGCCCGACTCCTCGGCGTGGACATGCGCTCCGCCCAAGTCCTGCATCTCGATTTCTTCGCCAGTCACCATCTCGACCATACGCGGCGACGCAATCGCCATCGCGCTCATGCCTTCGACCATGACCGTGAAGTCGGCGAAGACGGGTGTGTAGGCGGCACCGGCGATACACGGACCGTACAGGACGCATATCTGTGGCACGCGCCCAGAGAGGAGCGAGTGGTTGTAGTAGTACTTGCCTATGCCCTCGCGGTTTGCGAAGAAGCCCGTCTGCTGGTCTATGCGCCCTCCCGACGAGTCCATGAGGTAGAGGACGGGCTTTCCGTTCTTCATGGCGCGCTGTTGCATCCGCAAGAACTTCTCGACGCCTTTCTCAGCCATGCTTCCCGCCTTGACCGAGAAGTCGTTCGCCATGAAATGCACGTCGCGCCCCTCGAACTTAGCCGCGCCCGTCAGAAGACCGTCCGCCGGAAGAGGGTCGTCGGGGTCGGAGCCTTCGACGGATTCGTGCCACTCGTCGAAGTTTGCGAACCTGCCGTCCTCGAAGAGGAGGACATCGTTTTCTCCATCCCCGTCTTCATCTCTGCCCTCGGAGCCGAACCAGAGTTCGAGCCTGTCGCGCACGAAAAGCTTTCCCTGTTCCTCTAACTTGTCGCGGTACTTCTCCGGTCCTCCCTGCTTTATGTCCTCGATTTCGGCGCGGAGACGTTCCTCGCGCTCCGTCGGCTCTAACTCCTCGTCGTACCTCTCGTTGGGCACGCGCGGAGGGTCGCTCGTCGCCGCGGGTTGTTCGGCGTCGCCCACATAGACGTTGACGCGGTCATCAAGGTGTTCGGCGAGCGCGGTCGCTATCGCCTCCGCCTCGTCCTTGTCCGCCGACGCGTCAAGGTTAACGTCCATCGTATCACTCTACCGCCACTAAGAGGTCGCCTTGGTCGACGCTGTCACCGGCTTCGACGGCGACTTCCGTGACAGTTCCGGCGACGGTGGTCGTGATGTCGTTCTCCATCTTCATCGCCTCTATGACACAGACGACGTCGCCCTCGCCGACCTCGTCGCCCTCCTCAACCTCGACGCTAAGGACGTTGCCCTGCATGTCGGCGACGACGGGCGTTCCGTCCACGTCTATCGTCTGCGCCGTTCCGCCCGCGCCGCCTTCGGCAGGCGACGCCTTTCCTTCGGCAACGAGCATCTCGGGCGTGTAGTCCTCAAGATTTACCTCGAAACGTTTGCCGTCAACCTCGACGACGAACTCACGTTCGAGCGTCTCCTTGACTCCCGCGGGCTTGGGCTTGTCCTCGGGACCCCAGCGTTCGTATGCCTCCTCGACCGCGGTCTCGTCGAGGTGTTCGTCAAGGTACTTCGTGTCGTGGTCGCCCTCGACGAACGTCTCGTCCTCCAGCATCAGGAGATGGAACGGTATTATCGTCTTGATTCCCTGTATGTCGTACTCGCTCAGCGCGCGTTTCGACCGCTCGATGCACTCGTCGCGGTCGCCCGCCCAGACGATCAGCTTGGCTATCATCGAGTCGTACTCGCCGCCGATGTCGTCGCCTTGGCGGACGCCGTCGTCGACACGGACACCGACGCCGCCGGAGGGGTCGTACCTGTCGAGCGAACCCGTCTGTGGGGCGAAAGAGTTGGCGGCGTCCTCGGCGTTGACACGGAACTCGATAGCGTGCCCGTCGAAGGTTACGTCCTCCTGTTCGAAGTCTATACGTTCGCCGGCGGCGATACGTATCTGCCACTTCACGACGTCGATGCCCGTAACCTCCTCGGTCGCACAGTGCTCGACCTGTATACGCGTGTTGACCTCCATGAAGTAGAACCTGCCGTCCTCCACGAGGAACTCGACGGTGCCGGCGTTGTGGTAGCCAGCCTCGCGTACGCCTCTGCGCGCCGCCTCGCCTATCTCCTGTCTGAGCGTCTCGTCGAGGACGGGCGAAGGAGCCTCCTCTATGACCTTCTGGTGTCGACGCTGGAGGGAGCAGTCGCGCTCGCCTAAGTGACGGACGTTTCCGTGCTCGTCGGCGAGTATCTGAACCTCTATATGCTTCGGGTTTTCGAGGTACTTCTCGACGTAGACGTTGGGATTGTCGAAGTACTCCTCGCCTTCGCGTTGCGCGCTTTCGAACTGGTCGTCTATCTCGTCCTCCGAACGGACGACCTTGAGACCACGCCCGCCTCCGCCGCCCTCAGCCTTGATAGCGATGGGGTACGAGACTTCTTCGTCCTCGACGAACTCACGTATCTCGTCGGGAGAGTCGACAGCCTCCTTCGTGCCCGGCACTATGGGAACGTCTGCTTCGTCCATGACCTGACGCGCGCCCGTCTTCTCACCCAGCTGCCGCATCGCGTCGCTCGGCGGACCTATCCATTTCATGTCGGAGTCTTCGACCTTAGAGGCGAACTCGGCGTTTTCGGCAAGGAAGCCGTAGCCCGGATGTACGGCGTCCGCACCCGCCTTCTCGCCAGCCTCTATGACAGCCTCGTGGTCGAGATAAGACTCGGACGCCTTCGCGGGACCGACGTTGTACGCCTCGTCGGCGTAACGGACGTGTCCGGCGTTCTTGTCCGCGTCCGAGTAGACCGCGACAGTACCGACGCCTAACTCCTCGCAAGCGCGCATAACGCGCACGGCTATCTCTCCCCTGTTTGCTACGAGAACTTTGTCGAACATATCTAGCTTGTTGAAGTCTGTTCAGGCTGTTATATATTTCTAATCATAACATGTCTTACATTTTCACGAGTTTACCCAACGACCTCACCGGTAGCCCGTTTTAGTGGAAGCCTCTGTCCGTGTCTTCGCCGTCGCTGGCATGCGAAGGTTCGCCCACTTCGAGAGCAAGCTGTAGGTACTTGATACCCTTGTCGCCCTGTGCCACGACGGCGCGTACGGCGTCCTCGTAGTCGGCGACCCCGAAACGGTCGTCCGACGGAAACAGCTTCCTCTTGACGTTGAAGCCCGCGAGGACGCCGTTTTCGGTAGTCTCCAAACCGACCTCCACCGAAGGATGCGAGACCTCACGCAGAAGGTTCAGAACGAGCTTGTTCACGTCGGTGTTTTTGAGCAAGGCGACGGGGTCGTCGATACCGGGGACGTTCTTGAGGTTGTCAAGGAGGTTGAAGCCGAAACGGACGACGACGTACTCCATGTCAGGCGAGGCTATCAGGTCGTAGCTGTAGCTCGCGCGCGAGACACGGATACCTTTCATATCCCTGTCGTCGTCGGTCTGTATCTCCGAGTCCAGACTTCTCTCCACCGTGCCGCCTGTCATCCTCGCGTACTCGCGTAGCTCCCGCATCAGTTCTTCGAACTCCTCGGAGTCGGTGTCGCTCATCGTCACGGAGTAGGCGCGCGACGGTCAAAAGTCGTTTGTTAGGGCTAGTACGACTTGGGGAAGCCTATCTCCTGCGCTATGTGGTTACGCGCCATCTGCTGTGTGACGGGCGCGAGACGTGTCAGGTTGATTTCGCGCCACCAACGCTCTACGTCGTACTCGACGGCGTAGCCCCATCCGCCGAAAGCCTGCATCGAGTGGAAGACGGCGTCGATACCCGCGTCGACAGCGACGCTCTTCGCCACGTTGGTCTCGTAGGCGCAGTCCTCGCCGTTGTCGAACAGCCAAGCCGCCTTCTGTCTCATCAACGCGGCGGTCTCCATACGCGACCATGCTTCGGTAATCGGGAACTGGAGCGACTGGTACTGACCGATAGGTCCGCCGAAGACCTCACGGTCGTTGGTGTACTCAACCGCGCTCTTCGCGGCGAGTTTGCCTATGCCCGTCGCCGCCGCCGAGAACGCGATACGCTCGGGATTGAGCGTGTCGACGAGTGTCCACCAGCCGTCGCCCTCCTCGCCGAGCATGTCCTCCTCGGGGACGCGGACATCCTCGAAGAAGACCTCGCACGAGTTGGAGTAGTTTATGCCGTGCTTCGGGATGGGCGAAACGTCGATTCCGTCGCTCTCCATGTCGACCAGAAAGAGGGAGATTCCGTCTGTCGGACGGTCGACCTCGTCGACGGGTGTGGTACGCGTCACTAGCATGATGCGGTCGGCAACATCCGAGAACGTAATCCAGCACTTCTTGCCGTTGAGGACGTACTCGTCTCCGTCCCTTTCCGCCTTCGTCGCCACGTTGAGCGTGTTCGTGCCTGCCTCGGGTTCCGTTATGCCGATACAGAACTTGATGTCGCCCTTGGCGATTTGCGGCAGATACTCCTCCTTCTGCTCCTTCGTGCCGTGTTCACGTATGCCGACGCCAGCCATGCCTGCCGTCAGGACGAGGTACCACGTGCCTGCCATGCCGCATCCCTCGGCGCAGAGCGTCTCCATCGCTATACCCATCTCCTGAAGACCCATGTCGGCACCGCCGTACTCGTCGGGCACGAGCAAGCCGTGGAAGCCCGCTTCGCCGAGTTCGTCCCAGAAGTCCCACGCTACCTCGCCGCTCTCCTCCTTCTCGCGCCAGTACTCGGGACCGAACTCGTCGGCTATCTCGCCTGCGGTCGAACGTATCATCTGCTCTTCGGGTGTCTCCGCGAAATCTACCATGTTGGTTAATGTAGGCATGCTGACAAATACCTGTCGTCGGAGCACCGTGGCGGCACTCTCACCCACGTTTTCGGTGCGGTTTCGAGACGTACGAACCGGGGATGCGCACACGAGTTTTTCGACGTACGTCGAAGGGTCTGTTTGGAAAAATCAGGCAGTTTATATACTCGAAGACGCTACTTCTGGTATGGATTTTGAGGTACCAGAGGAGATAGAGCAGGTACGTGACGAGGTACGCAGATTCGGTGAGAACGAGATAGAACCGGTGGCGACGGAGTACGACGAGAAGGAGAAGTACCCGTGGGAGGTCATGGAGAAGGCGAAGGAGATGGGCATGTTGGGCGCGAGCATCCCCGTCGAGTACGGCGGCGCGGGATACGGACCAATAGAGACTGCAATACTCATCGAGGAGCTTTTCGCAATCGACCCCGGTATCGCGCTCAGCATAACGAGCACGGCTTTCGGTGCCGACTCTCTCCTAGGGTTCGGTACGGAGGAGCAGAAGGAAGAGTACCTCGAACCCGTGGCTTCCGGAGACGCTATCATGGGCGCGGCGATATCCGAACCTGACACGGGAAGCGACGTTTCGAGCGTCTCGACACAGGCGGAGAAGGACGGCGACGAGTGGGTCATCAACGGAAACAAGATGTGGATAACCAACGGTACCGTCGGCGACTTCTTCGTCGTGATGTGTAACACCGACCCCGACGCGGCGAGCAGGTACTCGGGATTCTCGCAGATAATCGTCGAGTCCGACCGCGACGGCTTCAAGGCTGACAAGATTACAGGAAAGATGGGTATACGCGCATCCGACACAGCGGAGCTCATCTTCGACGACGTGCGCGTACCCGAGGAGAACCTGATAGGCACGCAGGGCGCAGGATTCATGCAGCTCATGCAGTTCTTCGACGAGACGCGTACGATGGTCGCCGCACAGGGCGTCGGAATCGCAAAGGGAGCGTACGAGAACGCGCTCGAATACGCGAAAGAACGCGAGCAGTTCGGTAAGCCGATAGCAGAGTTCCAGGCGATTCAGCACAAGCTAGCCGACATGGCGACACGTACGGAAGCCGCGCGTCAACTCACGTACAAGAGCGCGTGGAGCGTAGAGAACAGCGACGACCAGCTTACCGCGCTTGCGAGCATGGCGAAGGAGTACGCCTCACGCGTCGCCGTCGACGTAGCCAACGAAGGCGTACAGATACACGGAGGTGCGGGATACGTCAACGACTTCCCCGCCGAGAGGTTCTACCGCGACGCTAAGATAACCCAGATATACGAGGGTACGACAGAGATTCAGAAGAACATCATAGCGCGCGAAATACTCGGTAAGGGCTTCTGAAGGTCAAGGTCAGAGGACGCGGTTTCCTCGGCGGAACCGACCGGCTGTTTTTTCTGCAGGAACGAGACTTACAAAGGACTCGGCTGTATCCCCGAAACAGCGGCGTCTTTCCGGATTACACACGGATATCTCAACACATCAAAACCAACCATTGATTTACGAAAGGCTGATTTCGGTTTAGGTTGTAAATCAACTATGGATTTCGAGCTAACCGATGAGCACCAACAGATACGAGAAGAAGTACGTCGTTTCGGAGAGAACGAAATAGAGCCGGTAGCACAGGAACACGACGTCAAGGAGAAGTACCCGTACGATGTCGTAGAGAAAGCCGCCGAAATGGGGTTACTCGGCGCGTCGCTCCCCGTCGAGTACGGCGGTGCGGGGTACTCGGTTCTGGAGAACATCATAGTCGCCGAGGAGCTTTTCGCAGTCGACCCCGGCATAGCGTTCTGCATAGGTGCCTCGTCTTTCGGCTGTGAGGCAATCATGGAGTTCGGTACGGAGGAGCAGAAGGAACGTTTCCTGCCGGACGTGGCTTCGGGAGACGCTATATCGGGTGCCGCCATCTCGGAGCCAGATACAGGCAGCGACGTTTCGAGCGTCTCGACAAGTGCCGAGAAAGACGGCGACGAATGGGTCATCAACGGCAACAAGATGTGGATATCCAACGGTACCGTCGGCGACTTCTTCGTCGTTCTCTGTAAGACCGACCCCGAAGCCGAGGGACGTTACAACGGCTTCTCGCAGATAATCGTCGAGTCCGACCGCGACGGCTTCTCCGCAGAGAAGATTACAGGAAAGCTCGGCATCCGTGCGAGCGACACAGCCGAACTCATCTTCGACGACGGACGCGTACCCGAGGAGAACCTCGTTGGAAACCGTGGAATGGGTTTCTTAC
>JAQZDD010000385.1 GCA_028751055.1 Euryarchaeota archaeon Ods04
GCCGTCGCCGAACTCGGCACGGCGATGCCCAAAGCGGGCGGCGCGTACTACTGGATAAACCGCGCGCTCGGTCCGCTTTTCGGCAGTATCGCCGGCATGGGCGACTGGATGGGTCTCGCCTTCGCGTCAGCCTTCTACTGCATCGGCTTCGGCGGCTACCTCTCCGACCTTCTTGAGGACGCGGTGGTCACACTCCCCGCTCTCGGAACCGTCTCGCTCGCGCTTCCGACGTTCGATATAGTCGTGCCTTTCGTCGGTCTGACGCTGTTCACGCTTACCGACGTGCAGATAGGCGCGCTTATCGCGGGCGTCATCTTCGTAGGCGTCAACTACATCGGCGCGAAGGAGACGGGCAGCGTACAGACCGTTATCGTCATCCTTCTCCTGAGCATCCTTACGGTCTTCGCGGTCGCAGGCTTCCTGTCGTTCGACTACTCGCTCATCTCGGGCGAAGTAGCACCCGAGGGGACGGGAGCGATACTTCCGGGCACGGCACTCGTCTTCGTCGCTTTCCTTGGCTACGCAAAGATAGGCACGGTCGCCGAGGAGATGAAGAACCCCGGACGCAACCTGCCGCTCGCCGTCATCGGAAGCGTCGCAATCGTGACGGTCATCTACGCCGTCCTCGTCGCCATAATGGTCGGCGTCGTTCCGTGGGACGAACTCGACAGATTCACGCCGGTTTCGCAGGTCGCCGAGAGAGCCTTCTTCGGACCTCTTGCTGTCGTCGGCTTGGGCATGATAACCTTCGCCGCGCTCCTCGCCACTGCGTCGTCGGCGAACGCGTCGATACTCTCGTCGGCGCGCATAAACTTCGCAATGGGGCGCGACAAGATAGTCGGAGGCTGGCTCAACGAGATACATCCGCGTTTCGCCACGCCCTACCGCTCCATCGCTGTCACGGGCGCGATAATCTTCCTGTTCATCACTCTCGGCACCGTCGAGGCTCTCGCACAGGCGGCGAGCGTCCTACATCTCATCGTCTACGCACTCACCAACCTCGCGCTCATCACCTTCCGTCAGGCGGATCTCCCCGAGTACGACCCCGACTTCAAGGTGCCGCTCTATCCCCTGACACCTATCTTGGGCGCGGTGCTTTCGCTCGGACTCATCCGTTTCATGGAGCCTCAGCAGATACGTCTTGCAGTAGTCTTCGTCTTGGGTGCCGTGCTCTGGTACATCCTGTACGCGCGCAGACACACCGAAAATGCCGGACTGTTCGCCGAGTACGTGCGCGAAGAAGCCGACGAACTCCCCGATGCCGCGGTCACCGCAACTGAGGTGGCTTCGCCCCAAGAGTACCGTGTCATGGTGCCCGTCTCGAACCCGCGCACCGAAAAGAACCTCGTCGAACTCGGGAGCGCGATTGCGAAGGCGAACGACGGAAAGGTCGTTCCGGTGCACGTCGTGACGGTGCCCGACCAGACGCCTCTGCACGTCGCGGCGGAGTCGGAGGCTTTCACGGGCGACGAACAGCTCATAGAGGACGCACGCAGACACGCTGAGGAGGCGGGTGTGCCCGTCGAGACACACACCGTCTTCTCCCACCGCTCGCTCGAAGAGGTCTTCGACGCCGCGCGGACGTACAGCGCGGACCTCGTCGTCATGGGCTGGGGTGCCAAAGGCAGGCTGTCGGCGGGACGC
>JAQZDD010000073.1 GCA_028751055.1 Euryarchaeota archaeon Ods04
CATCCGCTGTCTTGCGCTTGGCGCGACGGTGCGCGCTCGCTCAGCTTCGAGACGAAGCCCGTAGAGGCTCTCCGAGACGAGGGATTCCTTCCCGTCCTACACGGCGATGTCGTAGCTGACACGACGGCAGGAGGCGTCTCCGTCCTCTCGGGTGACTACATCGCCGTCGAACTCGCCGACCGTCTCAAAGAACCGTTGGGTATGTGCACGTCAGCGGGCGGCGTGCTCGGCGGAGACGGCGAAGTTCTGAGACATGTCACTTCCGTCAAGGAGGTAGAGGTCTTGGACGGTGCTGGAACTGACGTAACGGGCGGCATACACGGAAAGGTCGAAAGAATACTTTCGCTGTCCTCGGGCGGGCACGTCTTCGGGGTCGGCGAACTCGGAGAATACCTCGACGGAGAAGCCGTCGGGACACTCGTAAGACGGGGGACAGACAAATGAAGGAGGAGACAGGTAGAATGCCAGGAACATCAGAACGGAAGGACGACCACATACGTATAGTCAAGGAAGAGGACGTGGAGGAGCCTGGGACGGGGTTCGTCGATGTGTCGTTGGTGCACGAGGCTCTTCCCGAGATACATTTAGACGACGTCGACACGACGGTCGAGATGCTCGGCGCGACTCTCGACGCGCCCGTATTCATAGAGAGCATGACGGGCGGACACCCGAACGCGACCAAGATAAACCGCGCGCTCGCGCACGCCGCCGACGAGGCGGGTATAGCGATGGGTGTCGGCAGTCAGCGCGCCGCGCTCGAAGACGAGGACACACGCAGGTCTTACGAGGTCGTGCGTGACTCCGACGCCGGACCTGACGCCTTTGTCTACGGAAACATCGGTGCGGCACAGCTAGACGAGTACGGTGTCGAGGGCGTCGAAGAGTGTGTCGAGATGATAGACGCCGACGCGATGGCTGTCCATCTCAACTTCCTGCAGGAAGCCGTACAGCCAGCAGGAGATATCGACGCTCGTGGCTGCCTCGACGCAATCGAACGTGTTGCGGGCGAAGCGAGCGTCCCTATCATCGTCAAGGAGACGGGCAACGGCTTCTCGCGCGAGACAGCCGAAAAGCTCGCCGAAGCGGGCGTCGACTGTATCGATGTCGCGGGCAAGGGCGGAACGACGTGGTCGGGAGTCGAGGCGTACCGAGCGGCTTCGGTCGGCGACAGACGTGGAAAACGTCTCGGAGAGATGTTCCGCACATGGGGCGTGCCGACGGTGGCGAGCACGGTACTCGCTTCCGACGTACACCCCTGCGTCGTCGCTTCAGGCGGCGTCCGTACGGGTATCGACGTTGCGAAGGCTGTCGCGCTCGGTGCGTCGGCAGGCGGACTTGCGAAGCCGTTCCTGAAGCCAGCAGCGCAGGGCAAGGAAGAGGCTGTCGAAGCCGTCGAGGACGTTATCGCAGAACTGCGCACAGCCATGTTCGTCACAGGCTCAGAAGATATCGATGAACTTAGTAAAGCCCGTTCTGTTTTAACCGGTAAGACACGCGAGTACCTTCAACAGGTTCGCTGATTCACGTTAAATTTCAAATTCAGATATCAGACTTAAAGGAGAACAAGACAATGGAGATCGAAATAACAGCGGTAGGCGGATACGAAGAGGTCGGTAAACAGATGACTGCGGTTCGGTTAGGAGAAGACGTGATAATCTTCGACATGGGTATCGACCTGTCGAAGATACTTCTCCACGAGAACGTGGAGACGGAGTCGATGCACTCGCTCGACCTTATCGAGATGGGTGGCATACCCGACGACAGGATAATGAGCGACATCGAGGGCGACGTGAAGGCTATCATACCGACGCACGGACATCTCGACCATATCGGTGCGATTCCGAAGCTAGCGCACAGGTACGACGCGCCTATCGTCGCTACTCCGTTCACAGCCGAGTTGGTGAAGAAGCAGGTTCAGGGAGAGAAAAAGTTCGGCTTCGACAACCCGATACGCAAGATGGAGGCGGGCGAGGTCATACAGATAAACTCGAAGGTGACGATAGAGTTCGTCAACGTACAGCACTCGATACCCGATGCAATCGTGCCCGTCGTGCACACGCCCGAAGGTGCTGTCGTCTACGGACTGGACATGAAGATAGACCACACGCCGGTAATAGGCGACCCAATAGACGTCAAACGTCTCAAGGAGATAGGACGTGAGGACGAAGGTGTGCTGGCACTCATCCCCGAAGCACTCAACGCAGGAGAGGACGGACGCACACCCAGCGAGAAGGTGGCGCGCGAGATGGTCGGCGACCTCCTCACGTCTTTCGAGGACTACGACGGAGGCATCGTCACGACGACGTTCGCGTCGCATATCGCGCGTATCAAGAGCCTGCTGGAGTTCGCGCAGGAGATAGACAGACGTCCCATACTGCTCGGAAGAAGCATGGAGAAGTACTCCGGAATCGCCGAGCGCATGGACCTCGTCGAGTTCCCCGACGTGGGAATGTACGGTCACAGGCGCAGTATCGACCGCGCGATGAAACGCGTCATGGAGGAGGGCAAGGACAAGTACATGCCCATCGTGACGGGGCATCAGGGCGAACCGCGTGCGATGCTGACGCGTATGGCGCGCGACGAAACACCCTACGAACTCGAACAGGGCGACAAGGTCGTCTACAGCGCGCGTATCATACCGTCGCCCATAAACGAAGGTCAGAGGCATCAGGCGGAGAAACTCCTGCGTATGCAGGGCGCGCGTGTCTACCCCGACATACATGTCTCGGGGCACATGGGCGGCGACGAGCACTACGACCTGCTCGACTGGCTCCAGCCCTCGCATGTCGTTCCTGCGCACCAGACGGCTTCGGTACGGAGCAAGTACATAGACATGGCGGAGGAGATGGGCTACAAGATGGGACGCGACGCACACCTCCTGCGTAACGGAGACAGCGTCACCCTGACGGAGTGAGCCTTGACCAGCAACGGTAACGACGGCGGCGACGGCAACAACGGCAACAGCCGTGACGGTGACACGAGCGCGCCGCTGGCTGTGAAGGAGCACGCACGTCTCGTCAACGACGAGTTAGAGGCGCGTATGCCTCTTGGAGAGATGAGCATACACAGGGCGGCGGAGCATCTTCTGACGGCGGGCGGGAAGCGACTGCGCCCCGCACTCCTCCTGCTTGTCGCCGAGTCGCTCGGACGTGACCCCGAGGATACGCTACCGCCCGCGCTCTCCATCGAAATCACGCACTCTTTCACGCTGATACACGACGACGTGATGGACGACGACCCGTTGAGACGCGGAGCGCCGAGCGTCCACGAGAAATGGGACGTCCCGACAGCGATACTGACGGGAGACTACCTCTACTCGAAGGCTTTCGAGATAGCACTCGAAACCGACGCCTCCGAGCCTAAGCTCAACCGTGTCATGGAGATGCTCTCGGCGACGTGCACGCGTATCTGCGAAGGTCAGGCACTCGACGTAGAGCTTTCGGACGCCGATACTGTCTCGGAGGCTGAGTACATACGGATGGTCGAACTCAAGACGGGTGTGCTGTTCGCCGCGGCTACCGGAATCGGCGCGTTGGTGGCGGGTAGCGACGCCTACGACGAGGCTTACGACTACGGTCTCAAGATAGGCAAGGCGTTCCAGATACAGGACGACGTTCTCGACCTCGTCGCAGAGAGCGACGACCTCGGCAAGACGCGTGCGAGCGACCTTTTCGAAGGTAAGAACACGCTCGTCACGATACACGCGCGCAGCCAAGGCGTCGATACCAGTCTCCCGAGGGACGCCACCGACGAAGAGGTCGACGCAAAGGTCAACGAGATACGTGAAGCGGGAAGCATCGAGTACGCGCGGGAACACGCCCGGAAGCTCGTCAAAGAAGGCAAACAGGACCTGACCGCGCTTCCGGAGGGCGAGGCGCGTACCGCGCTCGAAGAGCTTGCAGACTACCTGGTTGGGAGGACGTACTAGTGGACGACGAGACACGTGAACTCGTCCGTCTGTACGCGCTCCAGAACGCCGTCGAACACGGCGGCGAGGCGAATCCGGGTGCTGTCATAGGTACGCTGATGGGCGAACATCCCGAACTGCGCGAGGACGCCGAGTCTATATCCGACGAAGCACCGGAGGTCGTCGCGTCGGTCAACGAGATGGACGCCGACGAACAGCGCGCGACGCTCGAAGAAGAAGCACCCGAGATGCTCGAAGAAGACGAAGAGGAGGAGGACGACTCTCTGCCCGAACTCCCCGCGGCGGACGAGTACGACGAAATCGTGATGCGTTTCGCGCCCAACCCGAACGGTCCTCCAACCATCGGAAGCGCGCGCGGCATCGTCGTCAACGACGAGTACGTCCGTGAGTACGACGGAAGACTCGTCCTGCGTTTCGACGACACCGACGCCGTCAACAAGCCGCCTCAGAAGGAGGCTTACGTCTGGTACGAGGAGGACGCCGAATGGCTCGGCGCGGAGGTACACGAGACGTACCGTGCGAGCGACCGTCTGGAGACGTACTACGAACACGGACGCGCGCTCATCAAGGAGGAAGCGGCGTACGTCTGTGACTGTCCCGGCGACGACTTTAGCGAGAAGAAAGCGGCAGGAGAGGCGTGCCCGCACCGCGGAAGGAACGTGCAGGAGAACTTAGAAGCGTGGGAGGCGATGCACGACGACGCCACCGACACGGTTCTGCGCGTCAAGACAGACATCGAACATAAGAACCCCGCGCTCCGCGACTGGGTGGCTTTCCGTATCGTCGACGTAGAGACGCATCCGCATCCTCTCACAGGCGACGAATACCGCGTCTGGCCCATGCTCGACTTCCAGTCGGCGGTAGACGACCATCTCTTAGGGACGACGCATATCATACGCGGAAAGGACCTGCGCGACTCCGAGGGGCGTCAGAAGTACGTCTACGACGCCTTCGGCTGGGACTACCCCGAGGTTCTCCACTGGGGACGCATAAGCGTCGAGGAGTACGGAACGTTATCGACATCGTCGCTCGCCGAAGCGATAGAGGCGGGCGAGTACGAGGGCTGGGACGACCCACGTGTGCCGACCGTCCGCGCTCTGAGGCGTCGCGGCGTACAGGGCGACGCACTCCGCGACGCGCTACTCGAACTCGGCGTGAGCGAGTCGGACATAGAGTTCAGCATGGAACACGTCTACTCGGCTAACCGTGCCCTTGTCGACGACTCTGCGAACCGGTACTTCTTCGTCCGAAATCCGGTGCGCGTAGAGGTAGAGGACGCGCCGTCGGTCGTCGCACGTCCGCCGCTCCACCCCGACGAAGACAGAGGCGAACGTGAGATAAACGTCGACGACGAAATCTACTTGGAAGCCGACGACATCCCGGACGAGGGAGGACGCCTCCGTCTCAAGTCGCTCTACAACGTCGAGGTAGTCTCACGCGACGGCGACGTGCCCGTCGTGCGTCATATCGGAGACGACCTTTCGCTCGTGCGTGAGGGCGACGTAAGCGTCGTCCACTGGCTCTCGGCGAACGACGGCGAGTCCGTAGAGGCGACGTTAAGGACGCCTTCAGGAGACGAGACGGGCGTCGTGGAGGCGGCTGCACGCGACGAAGAAGGTGAGGTCGTCCAGTTCGAGCGTGTAGGCTTCGCACGCGTCGAGACGACGGAGCCTTTCGTCGCATTCTTCGCGCACAGGTAGACGTGGTGACCGGTTCGGTCACTCCACTATTTCGGCGGATTCGGGAGTAAGTATGTACCGGTTACCTTCATCGAGCGCGCCGTAGTCGCTCACCGTTCCGTCGGGCCAGAGCACCGAGACGGAGACGATTTCTTCGTTGGCTGTTCCGAAGTGCAGGAGACGCGAGTCCTGTGAAAGGAAGTCGCCGCGCGAACTCACGCGCCGAAGTACCGTCCGCTCGTCCGTCTCGACGTACACCGCCGCACCCGTCTCGACGCCCTCCGAGTTACGTACGAACATCTGGAGCGAATCGGCGGCTTCGCCCTCGCGCTGGTTCTCGTACAGCCTGAACTGCGTCTCGTCCC
>JAQZDD010000063.1 GCA_028751055.1 Euryarchaeota archaeon Ods04
CCGTCGCCGTCGCCGACGGCGAGACGGTCGACACCGTGCGTTACGCACACGTCCGCGAACTCATGACAGGAAGGTCGTACACAGCGGAGCGCGGCGAGGGCGCGTACTTCGAGGGAAGGAACATTGAGGTCGGCAACGAGTCGACGCCAGCCAAGATGACGGTCTGCGGAGTCTACAACATCGAGGGCTTCGACCCGTCGCGGTTCAAACGTGTCAGGCTCTTGGGCTGTTCGAGCCTCGAACTCTGTTACGTCGCCTCAAGGAGGTTCGACGGCTTCCTTGACGTACGTTCACGTCTGCGTGTCATAGACTTCGCAGCGGCGAAGCTTATCGTTGAGGAGGCTGGCGGCGTCGTAACCGACGGATACGGCGACGAACTGGAGAACGTCATAGAAGCCGACCAGCGCACGACGGTCGTGGCGGGCGGTCCAAGGACACACGAGGGAATAATGGATGTTCTGGAGAAGGGTGACGACGCAGGAGGCGTGTCGGAATGAGGCTGGGTATCGTCTCCTACTACGTCCGCGGTTCGGAGTACGAGCCTAAGACCGAGGACCACGCACTCCGACTCGACGAGTCTCGCTCTGTCGTCGAGAGACTCCTTGACTTCCTTGACGAGAGAGGCGTTGAGGCTGTCGTCAACGAGGAGGCGGCTGTCGTAATCGAATCCGACGGCGTACCGGTCTCCGAGATGGGCGACATCGCCGACGTAGTTCTTACTGTCGGCGGCGACGGCACCGTCCTGCGCACTCTGAGCCATATGCACGACCCTGTACCCATACTGCCCGTCAACACGGGACGCGTCGGCTTTCTCGCGGGTGCGACGCCCGACGACGCGCTCGACAAGGTCGCCGAGATACTCAACGGGTACGAGGTCGAGAGACGCGAACGTATCGCGGTTGAGGTCGACGGAGAGACGCTGCCGCCCGCGCTCAACGAGACAGTCATCGTTACGTCGCGTCCCGCCAAGATAATGGAGTTCGATGTCTTCCACGGCGGCGAACTCGTCGAGTCGATAAGGTCGGACGGTGTCGTGGTTGCGACACCCACAGGTTCGACGGCGTACTCTATGAGCGCGGGTGGACCGATAGTCGAACCCTGTGTCAAGTCGCGTCTCGTCGTGCCGCTCGCACCTTTCCGTATGCAGGTCGCTCCTTGGGTGCTCGGCTCCGACCGACGCACGACGGTCGTCCCAACACGCGTCGGAAAGCCCGCGACCGTAGTCGTGGACGGCGACGAGTACGTCGAGGTCGGACGGGGTGACGAGGTGGGCTTTACGCGCGCCGAGAACGACGCTCTGTTCGTCGACACGGGCGAGACGTTCTTCGAGAAGGTGCGTAACAAGCTCTCGTGAGCGGGACGTTTTTGTCGCCGGCGTACGAATGGCGCGCATGGTCGGAAGCTACATAGACCACACTATGATACGTGTCGAGGACCGCGAGCGTGCCGTCGACTGGTACCAAGACATGTTCGACTGGAAGGTGCACCGTGAGGTCGAGATGGACACGTTTGACCTGATATTCATGGGTCCCGAGGATGCCGACGAGAACGAGCACCTGATTGAACTCACGTACAACCATCCCGACCCCGAGACGGGCGAGAAGCAGACGTACGAGACCGGCGACGCGTGGGGACATTTCGCGGTTGCCGTCGACGACGTTTACGAGGCATACGAAGAGCTCATGGAACGCGGCGTTGAGGACTACCGTGACCCTGACTCGTGCGGCGGTCACTACGCGTTCGTCCGCGACCCGGACGGACACGAGATTGAGCTTGTGGAACGCGATGTCTGAACTTCTTTCCTGCCGTACGCCGTAAACGATTAATGGCTGGCGTCCGAATCCTGACGTATGCTAAACGCGGTGGCGTTCGTTGGAGCCTTCGACGAGACATCCTTTCTTCTGGTAGGCACAGGCATGCTCGTCGCGTTGCTCGTGATACAGATACTCTGGGCGTACCGTGCGAGTTCGGGCTCTCCGACCGCCGACGAGAAGCGGACACAGGCGGAGTCGGAAGGCGCGGAGACGGCTACCGGCGAAGGCGCGGGCAGCACAGACACGACCATCTCAACGAACACCGCCGACACGGAGATGGTAACCTGCCCCGAGTGCTCGAAGCCGACCGAGGCGGAGTACCGTTTCTGCAGAAACTGTGCCGAGGACACCGGGAAGAGCTACGTGGGTTCGCGTGGCGACGACGGTTCGAACCGTAGCGGATTTCTCTGAAGATGCTTCTACATCCGTCGTAGCCCCGGGTTTTTTGTCTTTCGGGACATAACAACAGATGGGTGGAGTCATATGGGAATGGGTGCATACGACGAAAGCGAACAAAACAGACGTGAAGAAGCGAAGCAGGTAGAGGAAGACGAGAGGGAACAGCTATCGACCACACAGTACAACGGCGAAGTTTCTTACGAGACTCCGGCGGACGCGGACGTTTTGATGGAGAACTTCAGGAAGGGTAAGGACGACGCGTAGGTTTCCGGAACCTCCTTTTCAACATATTTAACGTCGGTCGCCGTCCCTCGTAGTACGTGGCAGCGATAGAGACAGACGACCTGCGGAAACGGTACGGCGACCTGCGCGCGCTCAAGGGCGTCTCGCTCGAAGTCGACGAGGGCGAGTTCTTCGGTCTTCTCGGACCCAACGGCGCGGGGAAGACTACCTTCATCAACATACTCGTCGGTCTGGTACGCAAGAGCGGCGGCGAGGCGCGTGTCTTCGGCTACGACGTGGAGGACGACTACGAGGAGGCGCGCGACGCTATCGGACTGGCACCGCAGGAGTTCAACGTCGACCGTTTCTTCCCTATCGAGGAGGTTCTGGTGCACAAAGCCGGGTATCACGGCGTCCCGAAGGACGTTGCGAAGGAACGCGCCGAGGAGGCTTTGCGCACGGTCGGCATCTACGACAAACGTGACACGCGTTTCCACTGGCTCTCGGGCGGGATGAAGCGGCGTTTCATG
Organism: Euryarchaeota archaeon Ods04; assembly: GCA_028751055.1. GTDB lineage: Archaea > Halobacteriota > Halobacteria > Halobacteriales > Halorutilaceae > Halorutilus. The sequence continues at coordinate 2,966 of JAQZDD010000063.1, forward strand.
CTCGCGCGTGCGATGGTGACCGAACCTGACCTCCTCATCCTTGACGAACCCACTGCGGGCGTCGACGTGCAGTTACGGCACGACCTCTGGGACATCATCAAACGGATGAACGAGGAGGGGACGACGGTGCTTCTTACGACACACTACATCGAGGAGGCGGAAAGGCTCTGCGACCGCGTCGCCATACTCGACGAGGGTGAGGTAGTCGAGGTCTCGACACCCGACGAACTCATGGGGCGCGGAAAGGACACGGTGCGCGTAAAGCTATCCAAAGATATCGAGGAGCCGCCCGCTACGCTCGACGGCGACTACGAGACACGTGTCGAGGACGGCGAACTCGTTGTCGAGACACGTAACGCGGGTGGAACGCTCGCCGAGGTTCTGCGCGAACTCGACCGCGCGGGGCACGAGGTCGTCGACATAGAGATGTCGCGTACGTCGCTCGAAGAGATATTCGTCGACATGACGAGGAGCCACGAGGACGTGACACGGACGCAGACGACGGGCGATGGACAGGGGGACGGAGCGTGAGCCTGACGGACGGCTTCGGCGCGGGCGCGCGGTTTCTTCCCATCGGCTTCAGGACGTTGATGCGGCGCGAGATTCTGCGTTATGTCCGGAGACCGCGTAACACCTTTCTGCCGCCGCTCATCACGAACGTCCTCTACTTCTCCGTATTCGGCGTCATCTTAGGCGAGCGCGTCGGCGAGATACAGGGCGTCTCGTACATCCTCTTCTTACTGCCTGGCTTGGTCGTTCTCGGTGCCATCTCCAACTCGTTCGAGAACGCGTCTTTCTCCATCTTCCACGGACGGTGGAACGAGTACATACAGGCGACCACCACCTCGCCCATATCGTACACTCAGATGGTTCTGGCGTACGTCGTTTCGAGCGCGCTCCGTGGTGTACTCATCGGCGTTCTCATCGCGCTCGTCGGTGCCGTCTTTACGCCCGTGACCGTCGAGCATCCTCTGTATCTCATCGCCTTCATGGCTGTCATAACGACGCTTTTCGCGGGATTCGGCGTAATCGGCGGTCTCTGGGCGCGCGACTTCGACTACCTGACAGTCATGAACCAGTTTATTCTGCGACCCTTGGTGTTCTTCGGCGGCGTCTTCTACTCGCTGGAGATTCTGCCGCCGCTATGGACGTACGTATCGTTGCTGAATCCGATGGTCTACATGGTAAACGGCGTCCGGTACGGCTTCTTGGGTGCCGAGACGGTCGACGTGGGTCCCAACTCCGCGCTCGTGGTTCTGACCGTCGCCGCTGTCGTCGTCGTGCTTATCGATATCGCTCTGTTCCGGCGTGGGTACGGGCTTACGGAGTGAGGTTAGTGGTCAAGTGACGTGAGTTCGTTTCCCGTCCTGCGACTCCTTACCTCGAACCTGTACGGTATTTCGTCGAGTGCGTCGCACACGGCGTCCTCTATCTCCTCCCAGTCGCGGGAGTCGGGTTCGCGTTCGTCTTTCAGTTCGACCTCTATGTCTATTGGCTCGTCTGAGTACTTGGTGCGTTCAGGTAGCATAGGCCGGCCATAGAAATATACGCACTAAACTCTTACGGGGTGGCATGAGAAAGGACATAGCTGAGATACAGGGAAGACTTGCTGAGTCGGATTTTGGCTTCATTTCCGACGGGAACCGTAGTCTCAACAACGATATCTATCCGAAGGTGAAGGAAGAGTACCCCTCTCTGTGCGATGATGAATTCCGGTGTTCCGACACATGTTCCGGTGGACACGACCAGCCGGAGTGGAAACACGCAGTCAGGAGGGTTCTCGACATGCTGAAGAACAATCCCGAGAGCAGAGTTAACAAGCACTCAGACAGAGGAATTTGGAATTTCGGCGAATCCGAGACAGAGGATACAATGGAGTTCCCTCGTACTGAGACTACCGAATATGAGACTACTACCACAACTCGAAGCGTCAGTTCCGAGTTACGTTCCGCCGTCGTTGAGGCTTATGGCAAGTGCTGTCTCATGTCCGACATTGACCATCCGCGTCTTCTTGATGTTGCTCACATCCTACCATGGAGTGAGTATCCTGACCACAGGCAAAGCCCCGAGAATATGGTGGTATTAAGCAAGTTACACCACGCTGCATTTGATGCCCATCTGTTCACTATAGACGAGGACTTCCGGGTCAGAAACCATCCTGAGTTCACCACGGAGTCTGAGTTCCTGAGAGAGACACTTCTCAAAAGGGAAGACGAGCGTATCGAATTACCTCGGTCAGCTGAAGTAGCCTCCGAGAACCTCAGAGAGCACAATCAAGGCGTAGAGTGGCTCTGACAGGATTAATCCCTTTTTGCGAGAGATAGCAAGTCCCTTTACCCGCCGTCGCCCAGCCAACATACAGTGACGCAGAAAGAGGCAAGGCGCGGACTCAGAACCAGCACCGCCGAGGTGAAACAGCTCCTCATCGCATGGTTCGCGCTCACGCTCGGCTTCACGCTCCTGATGACCGACCTGTCGCAGTTCGGCGGCTTCGACGCGTCGGAGTTCGCTCTAAACTTCGTCGTCGCCTTTGTGACCGCGGGCGCGGGCTTCCTCCTCCACGAACTCGCCCACAAGGTCGTGGCGCAACGTTACGGCTACTGGGCGGAGTTCCGCGCCGACTACGAGATGCTCGGCATAACCATCGCTTCGGGCGCGCTCGGTTTTCTTTTCGCCGCACCCGGCGCGGTCGAGGTTCGCGGACGGCTCATCGACAGCCGCAGGAACGGTATTATCGCGCTCGCCGGACCTGCGACCAACGTCGTGCTTTTCGCCTTCTTCGCGCCGCTCTGGGTACTCTCCTCCGGCGGCTTTCTCGGATTCGTCGCGTCTTTCGGCGCGTTCATCAACTCGTTCTTGGCGGCGTTCAACCTCATCCCGTACGGTCCCTTGGACGGACGCAAGGTTCTCGACTGGGACAAGCGCGTCTTCGCCGTCTCCTTCGCCGTATGCGCCGTGCTCGCCGTCTATTCGTTCGTGTCGTTTCTTGGATAGGCTGTGTTTCCGTGGGCTGTGTCTTATTGGTAGGCACAGAGAATCGGATTTTCGCCGATATCTCGGCATACGAACTGTTTTCGCCAAAATCTTGGAGAAACAGTATAATTTCGCCATCTACTTGGATATAAGTAGGTGAAGCACGGAGGGTTTCACATCCATGACACGGAAGACCTACGTCTTGCTACTGCTCGTCCTCTGCGTAGCCGTCTTGACAGGCGTCGTCTCAGCCGAAGGCGCGACGGAAGTCGATGACGTAGACGACCTGCAGAACGTGAGCGACGACCTGAGCGGCGACTACGTGCTCGTGGACGACATTGACATGTCGACCGTCAACAACTTCGAGCCTATCGGCGACCGCGACGAGCCTTTCACGGGTAGCTTCGACGGCGGAGGAAACGTCATCGAAGGTCTGACCGTGAGACAGCCGTCTTCCGAACTCGCAGGGCTTTTCGCCGAAACGGGTGACGAAGCGGTGGTACGCGACCTGACAGTCACCGACGCCACCGTGACGGGCGGAGGAGTAGCGTCAG
>JAQZDD010000389.1 GCA_028751055.1 Euryarchaeota archaeon Ods04
TCGACGAGGTACTCTTCGAACTCCTCGTTCTTCGCCTCAACGAACTTGGAACCGACGTGTGGTCCGAGTCCGTCGAGTATGACCTCGTCCTGTTCGAGCGCGTCGATGGCATCGCCAAGGTTCTTCGGGAGAACCTCGATGCCGTACTCCTGACGTTTCTCCTCGTCGAACTCGTAGATGTTCTCGCGGACGGGGTCGGGAGCGTCTAAGTCGCGCTCGACGCCGTCGATTCCGGCGGTGATAAGCGCGGCGAGCGCGAGGTACGGGTTACACGACGGGTCGGGGAAACGTGCCTCTATACGTGACGCCGCGGGGATGCGCGCCGCGGGCTTACGTATGAGAGCCGACCTGTTGCGGTCCGACCACGCGATGTAGACGGGTGCCTCGTATCCGGGCACGAGCCTCTTGTAGCTGTTGACCGTCGGGTTGGTGACCGCGGTTATCGCGGGCGCGTGGTCAAGTATGCCCGCTAAGAACGAGTGGGCGGTGTCCGACAGGTTGAACTCGTCGTCGTCGTCGTGGAACGCGTTCTCGCCGTCCTTCATCATCGAGATATGCGTGTGCATACCCGAGCCGTTTATACGCGGTATGGGCTTGGGCATGAAGGTAGCGTGGAGGTCGTGCTGTGCAGCGATAGCGCGCACGACTGTCCGGAACGTGGCGACGTTGTCGGCTGTCGTCAGCGCGTCGTCGTACTCGAAGTTTATCTCGTACTGACCTTCGGCGACCTCGTGGTGCGAAGCCTCTATCTCGAAGCCCATCTCTTCAAGACCGTATATGATGTCCCTGCGCACGTCGCTTGCGAGGTCCTTCGGTGCTAGGTCGAAGTATCCGCCGAAGTCGGCGGGCTTCGTCGTCGCGTGCCCCTCCTCGTCCTCCTTGAAAAGGAAGAACTCGGGTTCGGGCGCGGCGTTGACCGTGTATCCGTGCTCCTCGGCGCGCTCAAGAGCCTGCTTGAGCACGTATCTAGGGTCGCCCTTGAACGGCTCGCCCGTAGACGTGTTGTAGACGTCGCAGATGAGGCGCGCCGCCGCGCTCTCCTCGCTCTTTCTCCAAGGCAGTATGGCGAACGTCTCCGGGTCAGGCACGAGGCGCATGTCGCTCTCCTGTATCCGTACGAAGCCCTCTATCGACGAGCCGTCGAAGTAGATGCCCTCGTCGAAAGCCTTCTCTGCCTGCGATGCTGGTATCGACACGTTCTTCACTACACCGAGTATGTCCGTGAACTGCAGACGTAGGAAGTTCACGTCTTTCTCTTCTATCTCGTCCAGTACGTCTTGCTCTGTTGTCATATTTTGTTCATCTCTTTCTCAGCCAAACCGTGTTTGACTTTGTTGTCTTCTTCCACGTGAATACCGAACGATGTATGCTAAGATAAAGTCTTTGGTTCAAGAAGTACACATATGATTGAGTATTATAGAAAACAGACGCAGAATAAAATCCCATGATTTAAGTGATTACCCCGAATTACATAGAATCACATGACGTATGACAACCTCGATTTGAAAATCATTAACCTCCTTCTGGAGGACGGCAGAGCTAGCCTAAGAAGCATCGCCGAAGAGCTAGACGTCTCGGTCACGACAGTCAGCAACCACCTTAAGGACATGGAGGCAGA
>JAQZDD010000032.1 GCA_028751055.1 Euryarchaeota archaeon Ods04
CGCGAGGCGTACGACTCGCTCGCCGATGTTCCCGGGGATATCGACATAGTAAACGTATTCCGTCCGAGCGAAGAACTCGAAGGAATCGTCAGCGAGGTACTCGAACGCGACGGTGTCGGCGTTCTCTGGACGCAGTTGGGAATCAAAGACCGCCAAGCGACCGACCGTGCCGAGGAAGCAGGCGTTCGCGTCGTCGAGGACATGTGCATCAAGGTCGAACACAGGCGTCTCGCGTGAAAGGGGGAGCGAAGATGAAGATAGGAGTCGAACGCGAGATGGACGCACGTCCCGAAGAAGTCTGGAACGTCCTCGTAGACACGCGCAGATGGGCGGACTGGGGTCCGTCAGTCAAGGAGGTGGAGTCGTCGGACAGGTACATCCGGCGCGGCACGACGGGCAAGATAAGGACTCCTGTCGGACTCTGGCTACCGTTCGAGATAACCGAGTACGAAGAAGGAAGCTACTGGGCTTGGGACGTGGCGCGTATAGGCGCGACCGGACACCGCGTCGAAGCTGTCGTGGGTGGGACACGCGTCAGTTTCGAGTTACCCGTCTACGCTGTCGGGTACGCGCCCGTCTGCCGTCGCGCTCTCGAAAGGATAGAGGAACTCGTCGTTCCGTCATAAGCTAAACTTTATCCTGACGGCGTGGCAGTATTCCGTCATGGGAATAGACGAGGACTCTCTAGAATACCACAGGCGTCCGCCTCCCGGAAAGATACGTATCTCCACCACTAAGCCGACACAGACACAGCGCGATATAAGCCTCGCGTACTCGCCCGGCGTCGCCGCTCCGTGCCGCGAGATAGACAAGAACCCCGACGACGCGTACCTCTACACGGCGAAGGCAAACTTGGTCGGCGTCGTCTCTAACGGCACGGCGGTTCTCGGACTGGGCGACATCGGCGCGCAGGCATCCAAACCCGTCATGGAGGGCAAAGGTGTCCTGTTCAAACGTTTCGCTGACATCGATGTCTTCGACATAGAACTCGACTTGGACGACCCCGACGCTATCATCGAGACGGTCGCCGCGATGGAGCCGACCTTCGGCGGAATAAACCTTGAGGACATAAAGGCTCCCGAGTGTTTCGAGATAGAGGAACGTCTCCGCGAACTCATGGACGTGCCCGTCTTCCACGACGACCAGCACGGCACCGCAATCATCTCTGGTGCCGCCCTCCTCAACGCGTGTGAGATAGCCGAGAAAGAACTCGACGAAATAGAGGTCGTCTTCTCCGGCGCGGGAGCGTCCGCTGTCGCGTGTGCCGAGTTCTACGTCTCCCTAGGCGTCGAACGCGACAACATCACGATGTGCGACTCGTCGGGCATCATCACCGAGTCGCGCGCCGAAACAGAGGAACTCAACGAGTACAAGAAACGTTTTGCGTCCGACGTACCTGACGGCGACCTTGCGGACGCGATGGAAGGCACGGATGTCTTCGTCGGTCTATCCGTCGGCGGCATCGTGTCTCAGGAGATGGTGCGCTCGATGAACGACAACCCCATCGTCTTTGCGATGGCGAACCCCGACCCCGAAATCGGTTACGAAGAGGCGAAGGCGGCGCGCGACGACACCGTCATAGCCGCGACGGGGCGGTCCGACTACCCGAACCAGGTCAACAACGTCCTTGGCTTCCCGTTCATCTTCCGCGGCGCGCTCGACGTGCGAGCAAAAGAGATAAACGAGGAGATGAAGGTCGCTGCCGCACGCGCGCTCGCCGAGCTCTCGAAGGAGGACGTACCCGACGCCGTCGTAAAGGCGTACGGCGACGAACCTCTGCAGTTCGGTCCCGACTACATCATACCCAAGCCTCTCGACCCTCGCGTCCTTTTCCGTGTCGCGCCCGCCGTAGCGCGCGCGGCGGTAGAGAGCGGTGCTGCGCGCGTCGAACTCGATGAGGACGAGTACGTCGAGGAACTGGAGGCGCGTCTCGGCAAGTCGCGCGAGATGATGCGCGTCGTTCTCAACAAGGCTAAGAGCGAACCCAAACGTGTCGCGCTCTCCAACGGCGAGAACGAGAAGATGATACGCGCCGCCTACCAGATGCAGGATCAAGACATCGCTGAGCCTATCCTCATCGGCGACAGACGGCGCGTCATACAGACCGCGGCGGACTTAGGACTCAACTTTGAGCCAGAGATAGTCGACCCCGGCGAGGGCGACTACGACCGTTACGCCGACACGCTCTACACGAAACGTAGACGTAAGGGTGTCACACGCGGCGAGGCGTCCGACCTTCTCAAGGACAGCAACTACTTCGGGAGCGTCATGGTCGAGTGCGGCGACGCAGACGCCCTTCTGACCGGGCTGAGCCACCATTATCCGAGTGCTTTACGTCCGCCGCTCGAAGTCATAGGCACGGCTGACGACGCCGACCACGCCGCGGGTGTCTACCTCCTAACGTTCGAGAACCGTGTCGTCTTCGTGGCGGACGCGACGGTCAACCTAAACCCCGACGCAGACGCCCTTGCCGAAATAGCCGAGCACACAGCCGAGTTAGCGCGCAGGTTCAACGTCGAGCCTCGTGTTGCGATGCTGTCGTACTCCAACTTCGGAAGCGTCGAGAACGAGTCGACGCGTGCGTCGCGCGATGCGGCACGCGTCCTACGTGAAAGAGGCGTCGACTTTGAGGTAGACGGCGAGATGCAGGCGGACACCGCGCTCGTTGACGACATCCTGAAGGGCACGTACGACTTCGCCGAACTCAGCCAACCTGCCAACGTCCTGATTTTCCCAAACCTCGAATCCGGGAATATCGGATACAAGCTCCTCCAGCGTCTCGGCGGCGCGGAGGCAATCGGACCGATGCTCGTCGGTATGGACAAGCCCGTACACGTCCTACAGCGCGGCGACGAAGTGAAAGACATCGTGAATCTGGCGGGCGTCGCTGTCGTGGACGCACAGAAGAACGGCAATTAGCTGGATTTTTGGTCCAGATTTTTGCGCGAGGCGTGAGCCGAGCGGAAAAAGGTGGAAACGGTATCGTGAATCTGGCGGGCGTCGCTGTCGTGGACGCACAGAAGAACGGCAATTAGCTGGATTTTTGGTCCAGATTTTTGCGCGAGGAACGGAGTGACGAGCGGAAAAAGGTGGAAGTGACGGGACTGACCAGTCCTAATCCGCGACACACGTTCCCGACCGGTTTTTACGTCGCGCCCGCGTTCATCTGTCTATGCTACCTATCGACCCGTCACGCATAGAACCCGACGACATAGGTGAGGGACAGGCGACGCTTGAAATGGAACACGAGGAAGCGATAGAGCACGTCCGCGAGACGTGCGAGGCATGCGGCTTCGGCGTGCCCGTCGAGTTCTCGCCGTCCGAACTCCTCAACGAGAAGGTCGACGCCGACCGCGACCCGTACTACGTCCTCGGAGCGTGCAACCCTGCGATGGCTGACCGTGCACTCGACGAGACGTTGCGAATCGGCGCGCTGTTTCCGTGTAACATGGTCGTCTGGGAAGAAGAGCCGGGTGTCCAGCGCGTCTACCATCTCTCGATAATGCGTATCGCGCGCCTCATAGGCGTCGCACCCGACAACGAAGACTGGGAGAGCATCGTCGAAGACACGGGCGAGATAGTCGACGAGTTCTTCGAGAGGCTTTAGCGGGCGAACTTCTCGACGACCTCCGTCGTACTGTAAATCTCCACGGCGTTCTGCTTTCTGAGTTCCTTGTCGTCGGTCCAGACAGCCGCGTTGAGATGGGCGGCGAGGGCGATGTAAGGAACGTCTTTACCGTCTGGCGACGCACTACGTGCTTCAGGTATCTCGTCCGCGAACTCCTCCCGTGGCACCGTCTCTATACGTTTCTGCAGGATACCTACGAACTCTTCGAAGTCCTCGTCCGTACGGTGTGTCTTTTCGAGCAACATCTTCCTGTACTTCCCGAACTCGTCGAACAGGTACTCGGGCGCGTAAAGCACGATATCGTCTCTAAGAAGAAGTTCGGCGGTCTTGGCGTCACGTATCGCCGCCGAGAAGAGGACGTTTGCGTCAACTACTAACTTCATCCGTGGCTTTGTCGTAGTCGTACCGTTCGGCTAACTCCTCGTTCAGCCGTCTGCCGAGCTTCACCGCCTCTTCCTCGGTCAGGTCGCTCTCCTTCTTGAACTCCTCCAAGAACCTGAGTTCCTGAAGCTTCTCGTCTATCGACTGCCGCGCCACCTCGCTCCAGTTTATCTCGGGGAAATCGTCCATCTCGTCCTTCATCTCCTCTGGGACGGACAGAGTTATGCTTACCATATGTGTGCTACGTCTGTTACGTTGATATACGTAACGGACGTAGGCTGCGCGGACGGTGCGCGCTAAGCGAACTCCTTCGGTCTGTACTCGTCGCGCTCGCCGACGGGCGGCGAAGTCCGTCCCCATTCGACACGCGCCGCTTCGCTGTCTAGCGTTCTCTGTTCGCTCCAGCCGTCGTCCTCCTCGACACGGTAGGTGACCTGTACGGAGGCGAGCGACGAGTGCGCGACGTACCTTGACGTGTCGTCGGGCGTCATGTACGCCGCCTTCTTCCAGTCTGTCTCTTCGTCGCCCGTCTCGACCCATATCTCGACTTTTATGCCCTCGCCCTTCGCGCGTATCTTCCACTTGCCCGGGCGGTTCTCCGTCGTCTCGTTCGCCGTCGGTCCGATGAGGTGCTGCATTCGGTTGAGCATGTGCGCTTCGCCGCCGCGTCGGAAGCAGAGTGTAGTCATGCCTTCGGTGCCGAGAACCTCGACACACGCACCGCGTGCCTCGTCGCTTGCCGCCGCTCCGTCGAAAGAGTTGCAGTGTAGCCAAGACCAGCTTTCGGGTGCTGACCTGCCGACGGTATGTCCCTGATGTCCGGGCGCGTCCTCGAACGTGTACGTCCTGCCGTCGACTTCGAGCGTTCCGTCCATGCGCACCGACTCGTTCGCGCTCCAGTGCCGTCCCGAACCGAGGTACTCCTCCGCCATGTCTGTCAGCTTCTCGCTCCTGAGCGGCGTAAAGACGACATCGTCAGGTTCGTACTCGAAGCTCCACGAGACGTCTCTGCCGTCGGCTTCGAGCGCGCCTCTCGCAGAAGACGACGTTAGACGTGCGTCGCCATCTTCCCCGTCCTTGCCGAACGAGAGCGCGAAAGGACCCTCGAACCGTGCGTCGGAGAGCGCGTAACGCCGCGTGCCGAAGAAGTCGTCGTCGGTTCCCGTCAGACCAGCCCAGAGACGTGCCTCCTGATGTCCGCCTTCGGTTGAGAGAAGCGTATACCTGTACCAGAAGGCGACTTCGCCTTCCGTGTCTGTCACGAGGCTGTACCACACTTCACGCCCGCGCTCCCTTTCGTCAAGGTGCCAGCCGAGATACGGCGTGTTGGCTTCGTCGGCGTCCATGCCAGCCATTCGAACGCGCGGCGTTTAAAGATTCGCGCGTACTACGGTTCTTCCTCCCAGCCTATCTCGAAGCTGACGGTTATGTCGCCCTCCCCTCTTTCGACCTTGGTTTCGAAGACAGTCTTCTCGGGTGGACTGACAGTCACCTCTGAGTCGCCCGAGACTAACGTAACTTCGCCATGCCGGAAGTTCTCGGCGACCTGTTCGAGGTAGTCGGCTATGTCGTCGCGTGGATACGTTCCGGTCGTCTCGAAAACAGTCTCGCTACCCATGAGCGGGCTTTTGTTCTCCACGCATATCAAACTGTCCGCCGACGTTCAGATGGCTGCGCACGGAATAGACGCTTATCTTTAATCCGGCTTGATGAACTCGCCGAGCCAGCCCTCTGTTATCTGGACGAGAACCGTAGCGAAGCTCGTCTCCGAACTCCATACGGCTGTCTCGGCTTCGAGACGTTCGGCTCCGCCGTCTCCTAGAACCGTCAGAAGAACCGTGTCGGAGTCGACCATTATGAAACGTCCGCCACGGTCCTCACGCACCGCCTTTTCGGGAGTCGTGACACACATTACGCCTTCGGCGTCCTCGAACCGCTGCAGGAACTCCTCGTCGCTGCTCATTATGTAGACGTCCACCTCGTCGGCGAGGTTCACGAGTCTGTCTTCTATCGAACTGTTCACGAGACTGCCGTCCGTGGTAATGAAGACGACTCGGTCTTCCGCCTCGTCGAGCAGTTCTTCTATACGTGCGTCTATCGTGTCTCGTCCCTTTACCGTCCAGAAGTCTTCACGCTCCTCGTCGTCACGCGGCGACTCGTCACGCGCATCTTCGAGGTAGTCGAAAGCGACAGCCTGTTTCCTCTCGAACCTCTCCTGAAGACGGTCGTGTGCTTCTTCGAGCGTGACAGGACGGTACTCCATCGGCTTCGACTGCTGTATCTCGACGAGACCGCGTTCCTCCAGCGTCTCCGCCGCGCCGTAGACCTGTGACCTCGGCACGTCGGTCAGCCTGTAAACGTCGCGTGCGGTTCCGACGCCTAGACGCTGTAGTGCTATGAAGACCTTGGATTCGTACTCAGAGAGCCCGAGACTTTTCAGAGACTCAACCGCGTCCTCTTCGTCGGCTTCCATCTTTTATGTTCACGCATGTCGCCGTGTTGATATACTTCTTGTGGTTAAGGCAGTCAGAAATCAGATGGTGCGACGTACGACCGTCTGGTAGAGTGCCGACAAGCCTATAATGACGAGATAGATAATCGCCCAGTACTCGGCTCCTACCGCGCTTATCACGGGCGCGCCTGTCATGTGCGCGAACAACGTCGCCAAGCCGATAAAGCTGACCGCTAGGTAGTACTCGCTCCAAGATATCTGCCAGCCGCTACGTGGAACGACCTCAAGATAGACCGCCACGTCACGGAAGCTGTTGTCGAGAGAGACCTCCTTTGTGTCGGTGTCGTAGCTAACGATGTTGAGGTCGTCCATCTTCGGCAGATGTGTCTGATGTAGCGAGACGTAGACGGTCTTGCGTGCGTCCTTCGGAGGCGGCGACTCGCCCGTCTCGTGCTCGGCGATGTACTCGGCTATGTCGTTTACCTCCATGCCGTTGTCGCTGTCTCTCAGAAACTGTATCGCGAGGCGACGCCTCTCGCTACTCAGAATCTCGAATATCACTGTCTCTTCAAGCCGGTTGGCTTCTACTTCGTCTCCCATCCACGGAAGACGACAGGTCAAGACAACACTTAACTTTTCCTTTCATCTTACGAGAACAGCTACATCCGTCTTGAAGTCGCGCATCTCGTGGGCGCAGAGTTCTGCGCGTCCCGTCGTCACGAACTCGTCGTCCGGTCCTGTCACGAGAACCTCGTCGCGTGCGCGCACTTCGTCGTCGACACGGACGACGAACTTAGCGAAGCCGTTGCGACCGTCGCGCAGGAAGGGCAGGCTCTCGTCGTTGAACTCGACACGCATACGCGGCGGTTCGAGAGCGTCGTGTAGGCGCGCGCCGCCCTTGTCGCTGAGCGTAAACCGTCCGTCGGTCTTGAGCGTGGCGAGCCGCGCGTCGTCGTGCAGGACCTGAGAGACGCGTCCTGTGCGCGACCGTTTGAACTCGACGTTGCCGTCGTCGGGAAATAGAGCTTCTCCTGCACCACGTCCGAACTGGTAGTCGGCGACGCGGCGTACCTTCGTCAGGCTGTGGTCGTCGGACACGGTCGGAGTAGGCGGCGGTTGGACAACCTTTTTTCGGCTTTCGCCCGAAGGTGGGGCATGCTAACATCCGAACGTATGGCTGTCGTCGACAGGAACGCTATGTCGCTCGGCGTGCCGCCGGCGCGCCTCATGGAGAACGCGGGTGCCGCGCTCGCACGCGAATCGCTCGACGGGAAACCCGAAAACGCGCTCGTTCTTGCGGGGACGGGCAACAACGGCGGCGACGCGCTCGTCGCGGCGCGGTTTCTGTCGCGCGAGGCGGAAGTCGATGTCGTTCTCTTGGGACGTGCCTCGAACATACGTACCGAGGAGTCACGGTCGAACTGGGAGGCTCTCGAAGCATCCGAAGCGCGTCTCGTCGAACTACGCGACTCGACGGAGTTCGAAGACGTGGACTTCGACGCCGACGTTATAGTAGACGGCATGCTAGGCGTCGGTGTATCGGGCGCGCTACGTGAACCCGTGGCGTCGGCGGTGGAGCGCGTCAACGCGTCGGACGCACGTGTCGTCTCAGCCGACGTTCCAACCGGCGTAGATCCGGACGCAGAAGAGCCGTCGGGCGAGTACGTCGACGCAGACGCCGTCGTCGCCTTCCACGACGAGAAGCC
>JAQZDD010000123.1 GCA_028751055.1 Euryarchaeota archaeon Ods04
CACGCTAAAGGTCGAGTTCGTCGGAGATTCCGTCGACGAGGGCTTCGGTGCTCTGGTTCGCCTTTATGTCGAGCTTCTTTGCGACGCCCTGAAGGTCGCGGTACGACATCTCTTCGAGTTCTTCGTGGCTCGAAGGTAGGTCGGCCTCCTTGTCTCCGTCTTCTCCGTCTTCTTCCTCTGATTCGGCTTCTGCTTGTTCAGATGTCTCCTCATCGTCTTCTTCATCTTCTTCTGATTCGGCTGCCGCTTCTTCAGTTTCTTCGTCCTCGTCTTCTGTCTCCGTCGCTTCTGCTTCGTCTTCCCTCTCCTCGTCCGTCTCCGTGACCGCCTCCGTGACGCCGACCTCGCGGTAGCCGTCGGTCTCGTCCTCGACAGCCTCCTCGGTCTCGGTAGCCTCCTCTGTCTTAGGAAGACGGACGCGTAGCACACCGTTTTCGTACGTCGCCGACGCGCCGTCAACGTCGACATCGGCTGGGACGGGCACGGTTTCGGCGATACGTCTGGGGCGTCCTTCGCTGACGAGCGTGTAGCCCTCGTACTCCTCGTCGCGCTCCGCCCGTACCTTGATGTTGCCGCCGACGAAACGCAGGTCTATGCTGTCTTCGTCACATCCGGGCGCGTTTATGAGCACCAGAAACTCTTCGTCGCTTTCGAGCATGTCCGCCGACATGGGCAGTCTCTTGCCTATACGGCGCAGTAACGAGTCCTTGTTTTCGCGTAGGTTTATCTCTACCATGTACGTAAATCAGAGAGGCGCGAAAAAAGCCTTTCTCTAATTCGTCAGACCTTCACAGAAGCTTCAGGTCGCCTGTAACAGCGTCAACCTTCGCGTCGGAGGCGGGACCGACACCGAGAGCGGTTGCCGTACCCGACTCTATCTGCGTCCTTCCGGCGTCACGTACGAGAGCGTGCGGCAGGTTTGCGGCGCGCGCCTCACGTTCGAGTCCGATTAGTTCGTCCTCGCTTCCGACGGCGACGACGACCTTGGTCGCGCCGGTGCGTTTCCACTCCTCCGCGTTCGCGGAGTCGGCGCGCTCGTACGCCTTTAGCGACGCGTGTGCGACCTGCGCCGCAAGCTTTCCGTCGCCCATGCCTAAGTCGGTTCTTACGGCGATAGTCTGTTTCATATTTCTGCCTCGTTTTATGCCGACTGCCACTTCTCGATACGTGACGCGCTAACGCCCTCGACCTTCTCGGCGAGCTCCTCGGCGTCGGCTTCCTTAAGTTCGTCTACGGTCTCGACGCCCGCTTCCTCAAGCTTCTCCTCCGTCGCCGAGCCGATGCCTTCGACGGCGCGTAGCCCCTTCTTTTTCTCCTGCTCAGCCTTGTAGCTCTCGTAGTTGCAGATAGGACAGCCAAGCTCCCACGGTTCGTCGCTCCAGCTCTGGTGTACGACGAGTTCGGGCAGGTCGTGTTCGTCGCAGACCTCGTCGGTGATTTCGAGGTCACCTCTGCGCGGGAGAGGTAGCGAGTAGTCGCAGTCAGGATAGCGTGTACAGCCGACGAGCCTTCCGCCTCTGCGTGTCTGCTTTATGGCGAGTTCGCCGCCCTCGTTGTCGCCGCAGTCGGGGCATTCGCCTATGACGATGTCCTCCTCGTCTTCTGCCTCTTCTGCTTTACAGACGGGACAGCCGTGCGTGTACGTGCTCTTTCCGGCGAGCACCTTTACGTGGCTCAGACCGTGCTTGTCACACGTCTCGTCGATGAGGACTAACTTTCCGTCGCTCGGGAGCGGATAGGTCTGCTCGCAGTCCGGATACGCGTCGCATCCGACGAACTCGTCGCCCCTGCGCGAGGAACGTATGACGAGCGAACCCTGTTCGTCCGCCTCGCAGTCGGGACAGGGACCGAGCGTCCGGTCCTCCATCAGTCCCGTTATCAGGGCGTCCGCGATTTCGTCCTCCTTCTCTTCTAAGATTTCGAAGATACGGTTGAGCATCTCGCGCGACTCCTCCATGACCTCGTCGCGTGTCGCCTCCCCTTCGGCGATACGGCGCATGTCCTCCTCTAACTGCTCGGTCATCTCGGGGTCGGTCACGATGTCGGCGTACTCGTCCATCGCCTCGACGACGGCGCGTGCGAGTCCTGTCGGGCGCGGCGGATTGCTCTCGATGTATCCGCGGCTGTAGAGCTTGTCAAGCGTCCCGTGCCGTGTAGCCTTCGTCCCAACTCCTTCCTGCTCCATCCGTTCGATAAGCTTCGACTGTCCGATACGCGAAGGCGGCTGTGTCTCCTTCTCCTCGATGCGTGCCTCCTCCACGTCGAGACGGTCGCCCTCTGCGAGTTCTGGCAGACGGTTCTCGTCCGTCCCGAAGTACGGGTAGTAAGCGTGGTAGCCCGCGTCCAGCAGACGTTTTCCGTTCGCCTTGTACGTGTCGCCCGCGATTTCGAACGTCGCGCGGACGTACTCCCACTCCGCGGGCGGTGCGAGCGTGGCGAAGAAACGCCTGACGACGAGTTCGTAGACCTTCCATTCGTCGTCCGTCAGTTCGTCGCGCGTCGCAAGAGAGGTCGGATAGATGGGCGGGTGGTCGGTCGTCTCTTTGTCGCCGCTCGTGGGTGCGCGTCCCAGTTCGATGAGTTCGGAGGCGTCCTCCGAGAACTCGTCGTGGTTTTCGAGCATTCCGAGAACGCCGTACACCTCGATGTCTTCGGGGTAGACGGTGTTGTCGGTGCGCGGGTACGAGATGAATCCCGCCGTGTAGAGGTCTTCGGCGAGTGACATCGCGCGCGACGCGCTGAAGCCCAACGAACCAGCGGCGCGTATGAACTGCGTCGTGTCGAAAGGCGTCGGCGGGTAGTCGTTCCGTTTACGGGTGTTGACCTCGACCGCCTCCGCGACGGATGCGTCGGAGGCGCGTTCGTAGACCGCCTTCGCAGTCTCCTCGTCCCAGACGCGTTCCTGTTCCTTGCCGTCGTCCTTGTAGAAGTAACGAGCCTCAAACTCCTCGCCGTCCTTCAGATCTGTTTCTATCTCCCAGTATGGGTCGGGTTCGAAAGCCTCAATCTCCTTCTCGCGGTCGACGAGAATCTTGAGCGTCGGCGACTGGACACGTCCGACGGAAAGATAAGAGTCGCCGAGGCGGTTCGACGCGAGCGACAGGTAACGCGTGAGAGCGGCACCCCAGATGAGGTCGATTATCTGGCGCGCCTCTCCTGCCGCCGCTAGGTCGAAGTCTAGTTCGTCGCGGTCGTCGAATGCGTCGCGTACCTCGCCGGGGGTGAGCGACGAGAAACGGACGCGGTCGACGGGTATGTCGGTAGCGTCCTTGATTATCTCGTACGCTTCCTTCCCGATGAGTTCGCCCTCGGAGTCGTAGTCGGTCGCTATGACGGCGCGGTCAGCCTTACGCGCGAGCTTCTCAACCGCCGCCACTATATCCTTCTTGCTCGGGTTCTTCTCTATCTCAGCGTCGACGAGTTCCGAAGGCTCGACACCGTGCCAGTCGTTGTACTCGTCGGTGAAGTCTACCTCGACGACGTGTCCTGCGAGTCCGACGCAGACGCGCTCGCCTGTGGCGTCGTGCCACTCGTACGTGTTGACTCCCCCGACACGGTTCGTCGAGAAGTCGCCGCCGCTGAGTATCTCTGCGATACGTTCCGCGGCGTTGTTCTTCTCGGCGATTATGAGTTCCACGGACAGTAGTAATCTATCTCGCGTATAAAAATCAGTCGGAAGTTGGCGGTCGGCGGAAAGGTGATACGTTACCGATGATGGACGGTCTCTCAGTCGGTGTGTCTTCTCTGCTCCTTCTTACTTATCTCCATCAGGAGTTCGAAGACCTCGCATACGTCGTCCGGGTCCACGTCGAGCGACTCGGCGCGCTCCGCGACGCGCTCCAGAACGACCTTCTCGCGGTCGGGGTCGTGTATCTCCATACCGCGCTCCTTCTTGACCTCCGCTATACTTTCGACGACGTAGATACGCCGTGCGATGCTCTCGACGATGTCGCGGTCTATCTCCTCTATCTCTTCGCGGAGTTCGTCCAAGTCGGGGTTCATGTCGTGGCTCCCTCGTTGTCCGTCTTCAGCTCCAGAACCGTCCCTTCCAGACCTTTCCATTCTTTCGCAGCCTCCGAGACCTGCTCTCTGTCTCCTATCGCCGCAAACGAGGGTCCAGTGCCACTTAAACCCGCGCCTTCGGCGTGTGCCAGAGCGTCGACAGCGGGCGAGGCGTCTCGCCGCAACGCCGCACAGTACGCGAGACCGTTGGTCGTCATGGCGTCGGCGTAGTCGCCCTCGCGCGCCATATCGAACGCACGCTCCACGACGGGCGCGACGAGTTTGGAGCGTTCCACGTCGGTCGACGCGCTCGCCGCACGCTCGTTGGGGACGTACACGGCGACGTGTCCGTCGAACTTCTCGCGCCGAATGAGTTCGTCTTTCGAGTTGTCGGTGAGGACGACACCGCCGAGCATGCTCGCGGCGGCGTCGTCGAGCGCGCCCGTGATGGTTACGCCGGC
>JAQZDD010000282.1 GCA_028751055.1 Euryarchaeota archaeon Ods04
GTAGAGGAGGAGGGTAACGCCGTCTCCGTCAAACGTGTCGATGAGCCGTCGGAGTACGGAGTCGTCGAGACGGAGACTGACGAGGAAGGAGAACTGAAAGCCGTCGGCATCGTCGAGAAGCCCGACGAACCCCCGACCGACTTGGCGAACGCAGGCGTCTACGTCTTCGACCGCGACGTTCTCGACTACGCTGTCGGCACGTCGGAGAGCGAGCGCGGCGAGATGGAGATAACCTCGACGATAGCCGAGATGATGGACGACGGCTACCGTTTCGGCGTCGTCGAACACGAGGACTACTGGCTCGACGTGGGCTACCCGTGGGACATCTTGGAGGCTACCGACATCGTTCTGCGCGACATCGACGCGAAGAAGAAAGGAGAGGTCGAGAAGGGCGCGACGCTCAAGGATGAGGTTGTCGTCGAAGAAGGTGCGCGTATCCTGTCGGGTGCGTACGTCGAAGGACCCGTCCTCGTGCGCGGGGGCGCGAAGGTCGGTCCGAACGCCTACATACGCGGTCCCGCAGTCGTCGGAGCGGGCGCGCACGTCGGCAACGCCGTCGAGGTAAAGAACTCCGTCCTGATGCCCGGCGCGTCGGTCGGTCATCTTTCGTACGTCGGTGACTCGGTGCTCGGAGAGGAGGTCAACTTCGGCGCGGGGACGGTCGTCGCAAACCTGCGCCACGACAACGAGAACATCCGTGCGCGCGTAAAGGACGAGACGGTCGACACGGGACGGCGGAAGTTCGGCGTCGTCGTTGGCGACGTAGCGAAGACGGGTATCAACACGAGTCTGAACGCAGGTGTACGTCTCGGTGCGGGCGCGACGACAGCACCGGGCGAGACTGTGATGCAGGACAGAGGTATGGACGAAGGAGAGTACGAGGAGGTGGACGGATGAAGGCTGTCGTCTTGGCGGCGGGCGAAGGAAGACGCCTGCGTCCGCTCACCGTCCTGCGTCCCAAGCCGATGGTACCCGTCGGAAACAAGCCCGTCCTTGAACACGTCGTTGAAGCACTCGTCGACGCGGGAGTGACGGAACTCGTCTTCGTCGTCGGCTACAGACGCGAGAGGATACAGACACATTTCGGCGACGGCGACGACTGGGACGCCGAGATAGAGTACGTCGTGCAGGAGAAACAGTTGGGTACGGGACACGCCCTTCTACAGGCAGAGGATACGGTCGAAGACGACTTCTTGGTAGTCAATGGCGACTCGTTCGTCAGCACCGACCTCGTCGCTGACCTCGTGGAGAGCAAACAGGACGGACCTGCGGTCGCGGTCACACGGTCCGACGAACCGACTGACTACGGAGTCGTGGATGTCGAGAATGACGTTGTAGTTGGCTTGGAGGAGAAGCCACGTGTATACGACGCCGAGACGGAGACGATAAACGCAGGTGTCTACAGGTTCGACACGGGAGTATTCGAAGACATACGCGAAACGTCGGGTGGAGGAAGAATGGCACTCACGGACGCGGTCGTACGTCGCACCAAGGAAGGAAACGGTGGCGTGCGCGCCGTCTACACCGACGAATGGACTGACATATCGCACCTCTGGGACGTTCTCAGAGTCAACGCAACGATGGTCGGTGACACGAAGTCGGAAGACGGAGAAGAGGAAGGTACGCGAAGAGGCGTCCATCCGACGGCACACGTAGCCGACGCGGTTACGGTCGGCAGGAACGTCCGTGTGGGACCCAACGCAACCGTACTTCCGGGCACGTCTCTCGGCGACAACGCGTCAGTCGGTGCGGGTGCTGTCGTCTCCGGTTCCGTCCTGTTCGCCGACTCACGTGTCGGTGACAACGCCGTCGTGCGCGACTGTGTGGTCGCGGGTAACGCGTCGGTCGGTTCGAACGCGACGGTCGAAGGCGGAAAGGCGGACGTGGTCGTCGAAGGCGAACTCTACCAAGACGTACGGTTAGGGGGAGTCGTCGGCGACAACTCGGAGGTAGGCGGCGGAGCGTGCCTGAGACCGGGCACGGTACTCGAAAACGACGTACGTGTCGGCACAGGTGCGACGGCGGACGGACGTGTCGAGTCGGGGACGGTGATACGGTAATGTGCGGGATAGTCGGATACGTCGGAGACGCAGACGGAGACGACGCGCTTCCGTTACTCGTCGGCGGCTTGGAACGCCTCGAATACCGAGGCTACGACTCGGCGGGCGTCTGTCTTCGCACGGACCCGCTCACGGTCTACAAGAAGGCGGGCGAGGTGAGTGAACTCAAGGAGACGGTTCCCGAGTCGTCGGACACGACATGCGGCGTCGGACACACGCGGTGGTCGACGCACGGCGAACCGACGGACGAGAATGCGCATCCACACACCGACGCAG
The DNA here is from genome assembly GCA_028751055.1 of Euryarchaeota archaeon Ods04. Classification (GTDB taxonomy): domain Archaea; phylum Halobacteriota; class Halobacteria; order Halobacteriales; family Halorutilaceae; genus Halorutilus. Next base: position 2,337 of record JAQZDD010000282.1, read on the forward strand.
AGGGACGTTACGGCGTCGTACACAACGGCATCATAGAGAACTACGACAGTCTGCGCGACGGACTCGAAGAGAAAGGCTACAGTTTCACGAGCGAGACCGACACGGAGGTCGTTCCGCACCTGTTAGCCGACGGCGAGGGCAGTCTCCTGAACCGTCTTCGGGAGGCGACAGA
>JAQZDD010000382.1 GCA_028751055.1 Euryarchaeota archaeon Ods04
CACCGCCGAACTGCGTTTCGACGACCTGCGTATCCCAGCCGACCGCCGCTTAGGCGACGAAGGCGAAGGTCTGGTACAGGCTCTCAAGACGCTCAACAAGGGACGTATCACCATCGCTGCGCGGTCGGTCGGTGTCGCACGTGGCGCGCTTGACGCGGCGTTCGAGTACGCACACGAGCGCGAGCAGTTCGGACAGCCTATCGCCGAGTTTCAGGCTATCGCGCACAAGTTAGCCGACATGGACACCAAGGTCAACGCCGCCAAGATGCTGATGCACCGCGCCGCCGACCGTAAGATACGCGGCGAGGACTTCATCAAGGAGTCGGCGCAGGCAAAGCTGTACGCGAGCGAGGTTTCGCGCGAAGTCGCAAACGAAGGTATACAGATACACGGAGGCTACGGCTACGTCAAGGACTTCCCCGCCGAGCGATTCCTGAGGGACGCAAAGATAAACGAGATATACGAAGGGACGAGCGAGGTTCTGCGGAACACGATAGCGGACCAGATGGCAGACAGGCGGTAGGCGGACGACAGTTACCGTAGAGGCTCTACCACGATATGCTCGTACGCTAACCTTGGAATTCTCCTGTTGCCGACCTTCTCGTACCTCACCAGACCGTTCTCGAACAGGATGTCGAGGTCCCTGTGAACCGCGCCTACGTCCCTGCCGACGACCTCGGCTAGGTCGGCCTTCGAACTTATCTCGTCGTCGTGGTCGTCCATCGCGTCGATGAGCCTCAGACGCTCCTCCGTGAGCACCTCGCGTGCCGTCTCCCTTTCGAGCATAAAGAAGTCGTCGAAGCCACCTTCTCGGAGTGCTCGTGTGAACCGTACGTCAAGGTCGAGTTCACCTCCCTCAGACTCTTCCGGTTCTGTCTTTGACATTACTCATCAATAAGTCGTCTCAGTAATTAAGTTTTCCGGAAAATTTCAGGTTCTATACGGTCGTTTAGAACCGAAAAAACCCATTTTCGTCTATGCCCCGTGTGCAGGAAACCGGATGATGGACGATGAGAACTTTTCTCGGGTTCTGACCGACGGCGGTTTCGGCAGAAATGTCGGCGAGTACGAAGGAAGGAATATCCTCATCGGGACAGAGTCCGGCGAAGGAAGCGAAGGTTTCTGTGTGGTAGTCTACTGGAACGACTCCGAAACGGACGAAAGTCACCAGATAGCCACGGTAGATAACTCCCACGGTCAGCCTGTCCATGTCGATAAGTACAGAGAGGGCAGAAAGGCTGACAGAGAGGTCATCGACTCGGAGGTCGACACCGTCTACGAAGCCGAGCAGTACGCCAAGGACAACTGGCGTAGGCTCGCTAGTTTTCACTTTTCCGACTAACTATCCGTTCGCTCGCCACCCAAAGTTATGTAACCCGGCGTTCTCTTTCGGCGTATGCGCATAACAGGCGTCACACAGCACCACGTCGAGGGTTCGCTTGACGGAGCGTACAACCCGACATGGATACCCGGCTATCCGCAGGGCGCGAACGAAGCCGAACTGTTCGAGATAGAGACGGACGAAGGTATCGTCGGATGGGCGGCGTCGCCGTCTTTCGCGGGCGGCTTGGAGTACGAAGACCAGCTTTCGCTCCTCTTAGTCGGCAAGAACCCCCACGACCTGAACGCGGTAAGACGTTCTCTGGAGACGTTCGACCTCATCGGTCCG
>JAQZDD010000221.1 GCA_028751055.1 Euryarchaeota archaeon Ods04
GCGGACATAGAGGTCAACATCTTCAACAGGACGCGCGAACGGTTAGAAGCCATCGCCGCACATCTACGCGAGAACGGCGCGGACGAGGCGGAAATCGAGGTCAAGGGTCTGAAAGCCGACGCGCGTATACCCGACCTTTCGAGCGAACGCGCCAAGGTCGACGAGGACGGCATCTACTCCGCCGACGTCGTTCTCGTCCCCCTTGAAGACGGCGACAGGGCAGAAGCACTCGAAGCTATGGGGAAGACCGAAATCGTCGTTGACCTGAACCCGCTTTCGCGCTCCGCACAGGTAGCCGACGTACCGATAGTCGACAACGTCGTGCGCGCGTTCCCGCGTATGACCGAGACTGCGGAGGAACTCTCCGACGCGTCCGACGAAGAACTACGCCGTATAGTCGAGGAGTTCGACGCCGAAGAGGCACGCAGAGACGCCGAGCGCAGGATACGCGAAGGTAGGCTGTAAAATCAGCTACGCCGTCTGCGCACCGCCAGCAGTCCTATCAGAAGAGCGGACAGAGCGGCGACGACCGTGAATCCGGGAAGGTTACGCTCCTCAGCAGCGACTTCCTGAAACTCCTCGTCGTCAGCGACTTCCTCTTCGAGAACGAGAAGCTGTTCCTCCAGTCCGTATCGCTTTTCTTCGAGAGCGTCTCTACGCTCCTCAAGCTCCTCTATCTCGTCTTCGAGTGCCTGTTTCCTGTCACTGAGACGCTCGACTACCTGCCTCATCTCGACAGCAGTGACGGGTTCCCTGTACAGTTCGACGGAAGCCGTCGCCGTGTTACCGTCCAAGTCGGTCGCTTCCGCCGTGAAGACGTTCGCACCCGGCTCTGTTCCGACGAAGTACGACTCGTGGTGCTCGGTCTCGTTCACACCCATGGTTATCGACTTGTTGTGTAGACGCGCTTCGAGCGTGTTGAGTTCCGTCTCCGACTCTACCGAGACGTTGACACGTACCTCCTCGTCGGTACCCACCTCTATACGTTCGCCGTCGGTGGCGTCGACACCGTCCACGACGATATCCACCGAGATGTCGCCGTCTTCCTGCGCCGAGACGGGCGACGCCGACAGCAGTCCCACAGTTAGCACGACGACCACCGCGGTCGCTACCGTGCGTCTGGTTTTGTCGCTTGCCATGGGAGAAACCACGTCGTGCGGAGATATATGGCTTTTCCTTATGGTCATCGGGCGGTAAAATGGGTAAACCATCAACATTAAAAATTGTCACATAAGTATGATAAAACGTACAGTTCGGCATAAGTCTAAAAAGAGTGTCCATCACTTACCCATGCCGAGCAGAGAGGAGCGTCCATCACCTACCCGTGTCGGGAAGACTCAGACGTCACGGAACCTCGGCGTCGCCATCGGAACGACGAAGACGGGGACGGAGACACGGTTTATCAGGTCCTCGGCTGTCGTTCGCGGTTCGCCGTCACGTACCTTCGTATGCCCGACAAGCACCATGTCGTGGTCTTCGGCTTCGTCGGCGATGGCGTCGGATATCTCGTCGTACTCGGCACCGTCCTCGCGTAGCTCCGACGTGTAGGGGACGCCCGCTTCCTCCAGACGCATCTCGAAGCTGTTGAACGCGTTTCTGTGGTCTTCCACGTCCTGCTTCCCTTCGTCGGCGTGTGTCAACGACAGAAGGTGCACAGAGGCGTCGAAGCTTGACGCCGCCTCAACCGCGTGGTCTACGAGTTCCTCGTGGTCTAACAGGTAGAAGCTCACCGGGAACAGTATCTTGTCGTACATACACCGTGTAGAACGACCTCCCTTTTTAACTTTGCCCGCCTACTGCGGGTGTGCGCAAGGATGTCGAGATAGCATTACAGAGGCTCGAAGGCTTCGAGGAACCCTCGGCGAGTCTGGAGCAGTACGAGACGCCCGCTCCGCTCGCAAGCCGTCTCCTGCATCTCGCGTGGAGCCGCGGAGACTTAGACGGCTGGGTGCTCGACTTAGGATGCGGCACGGGCGTCCTTGGCGTCGGCGCGGCACTCTACGGAGCGCGCGTCGTCGGCGTCGACGTGGACAGCGACGCACTGAGGACGGCGCGCCACAACGCGGAGAGCGCGGGCGTCGGAGAAAAGACCGACTGGGTAAGGGGGGACGTAGGTTCCGTACCCGTGAGACAAGTCGACACCGTCGTCATGAACCCGCCGTTCGGCGCGCAGAAACGGGGTGCAGACCGTCCGTTCCTGCGTACAGCCGAGAGCGTCGCCGACACTGTCTACACGGTGCACAACCAAGGGAGCAGAAGCTTCGTCGAGTCGTTCGTCGAAGGCGAGATAACCGACGCTTTCGAGGCACGTATCGTCCTCCCGCACAGGTTCGAGTTCCACGACGAGGAGGCGCGCGAGATAACGGTCGAGATATACCGTCTCTCCTCTACCTGAGAGCGTCCCGACGCGTCCCGTCGACGTTTCCGACGATAACTGTCGTCTCGTTGTGTGACGCCACGACACGTCTGTCGTCCACCTCGAACGTGATGCCTTCGACCTCCGTCGGCTGTCTCGCCAAGTAGACCTTACGGCGTTCTCCGTCGCGTTCCATCGTCACGGCACGTCTGCCTTCCGTCACCGACAAGCCGATGCTCCATCCGTCGACAGTCGTACGTGTGCCGACGGACGACGAGTCGAAGACGGCATGCTCCTCGTCCTCGGCTGTGATGAAGACCGAGTAGGCGGCACCGCCTGTCGGCGAGGAGAGACCGACGCGTTCGACATGCACCTCCTCGTCCCATGTCAGACCGCCGACGACGAACCTCCTGTCGGGGTTCGACCGGAGTGCGCGTGCAGACGCCTGCCTGTGCCACGTGCCTCTGTCCTCGCTCGTGACTATGACGCCGCTCGCCGTGAAGTTGGCGGGTGTGAACTCGATGAGAGGTATGGAGACGACGCGCTCGTTCTCGACATCCTCGCCGTACCAGACCGAGTAGTCGCCTACCTCGACCTTCTCGACGTCGTCGACGGGAGAGACGGTGCCGAGACCTGCGACGAAGCCGATTACACAGATGGCGAGTATGGGAAGGACGAGTGCCGCCAGAGACGCCGAACGGCGTAGAGGCAGGTCATCAAGCTCC
>JAQZDD010000044.1 GCA_028751055.1 Euryarchaeota archaeon Ods04
ACCTCGCTGGAGAACTCGCCCGTTTCGGAACGCCGTCTCTCCTCGCTCATACAGAAAATCAGGTTCGGAGCTACTTAACCATTCTTGTCGTGACGAGCGGTTCTTGTGTGTCCCAAACTATCTACGTGCCGCCGAGCGCGCTCAGGTCGTCTAAGACGTGCGTCGGCTTCTTCCTACCGTCGAGCGACGACGGGTTCGGAGCGTGCGGACGCGCCACGAAGGCAGCATCAATACCAGCGCGCCGCGCGGCGATAACGTCCGTCGGCGAGTCACCGACATAGAGTGCGTCGCGCGTTCCTAAGTCTTCGAGAGCGCGTTCGACGTAATAAGGAGACGGCTTCCCGCGTTCGATTCCCTCGACGGTCGGTTCGCGTCCGTAGACGGCGTCGAAGTCGAGTCCGAGCGCGTCGGCGGCGTACTCGGCTGTCGCGTGCTGGTTGTTGCTGACGACCGCCGACGGATACGCGGCGGCGACGCGTCTTACGGCGTCGATATCCCTGTAAGGAGCGCGTTTTCCTTCGTCGATATGGTCGACCTGGTACTCGAATGCGCGTCTCTCGCGCTCGCGCCACGCCTCCTCGAAGTCGACGCCGTACTTCTCGCAGACAGACCTGAGCTTTTCGGTGTCGAGTTCGTCGTAACGCGCGAAAGTCACCACGTCGGAGTCGTCGGCGTCGATACCTCGCTCGACGAAGATTTTCTCGATGGTCGTGAGATAGCCCGAGAGGTCGTCGCTGAAGTCTAAGAGGACGCCGTCTAAGTCGAAGACGTAGGCTTCGTAACCGCTCTGTCCGTTTCCGTTGTACCGCATCTTTCTCACGTGCCTCGCTGGTTTCCGTATATGTGTATCTGCATACGCGGCGAGTACCTGTAACCCTTGTCCTTACATACTTCGGCTATCCATTCGCCCCGCTCCCTCAGCGTGTCACGGTCGACGCCCTCGGGCATCAGCAGGACACGGCTGCGGTCGTAGCCGGCGAGCGACTCCAGTATGTCCTCTATCTCTTCGAGGTCTTCGCGGTCGGCGACGACGAACTTTAGCTGGTAGTCGTGCGAGGAGATGTACGACTCGATTACGTCGAAGTTCAGACGCTCCCTTTCATGTATCTCGCGCCACTCCTCCGCACCCTCCCGCGTCGGCGTCGAGTTCGAGAGCTTGGGCGACATCGAGACGAGGTCGGCGTCTACGTCGCGGTAGACCGTCGCGTTCGTCTCAACCGTCACGTGCTCGTCAAGCGCGACGCAGAGTTCGTCGAAGTCGGGCTGGAGGAGCGGCTCGCCGCCCGTGAGAACGGCGTGGTCGGCGTCGTGCGCCTCAACTTCTTCTACCACGTCCCCCACGTCCCGCGTCTCGCCCTCAGGCTCCCACGACGTGTAGGCGGAATCGCACCACGAGCACCGCAGGTTGCAGCCGCTCGTTCGTACGAAGACCGACGGCGTTCCCGCGAGCACTCCCTCGCCCTGTACCGAATAAAAAATCTCGCTAACGTACAGGGTCGACCACCTCCGCGCGTTCGAATCCGCGCGCGCGCTCCTCACACGACGCGCAGACACCACAGGGCGTCTCGCCGTCTTGGTAGCACGACCACGTGTGCTCGAAAGGCACGCCAAGTTCATCGCCGTGTTCGACGATTTCGTGCTTCTCCATCGCTACGACCGGACGCCTCACCTCGAACTCGACGCGGTCGGTGCCGAGAGACAGGGCACGCTCCATCGCTTCGGCGTACTCGTCGCGGCAGTCGGCGTAGCCGTCACGGTCGTCGGCGTTCGGTCCGTACCAGACCTTCTCGGCTCTCTTTTTTTCGGCGATTCCGGCGGCGACCGACAGAAGGACTGTGTTGCGCATCGGGACGTACGACGTGGCGACGCCCTGTTCGTCATAGTGGCGCGACAGGTCGGTGTCGTCGTTGCCAGTCAGACCTTCACCGAAAGCCGCGAAGGCGTCCGTCAGGTCAATTTCGACATACTCGGCGTCGTAATGAGAGGCGAGTGCCGAAGCACAGTCCCTCTCGCGCTCCGACGTGTGCTGTCCGTACCGCGCGTGCACAGCGACGGGCGGCGTGGCGTCCTCGCGCACCGCCTCGGCGTACGTCACCGCGCTGTCGACGCCGCCAGAGACGAGGACGACGCTCTCGGGTTCAGCCGTCATCCTCCACCTCTTCCGTCTCGTCGGCACGCCCGCGCCGTCTGTCCACCTCGTCCATCTGGTCGAGCATCTTCCTCAGCGAACTCCTTACCGCGTCCGACATCGAGACGAACTTGCCGTCGTCGCCGACGTGTTCCTGCACGTCGTCCAAGAGTTCCTGTGGTATGTCCGCGCTGACTTTGGGCATCTTCTGTATTCCTATGGTATTAGCATGCTATTAACAGTTGTGCCACAACCGTTTTGTGAGCAGGAACTGCTCTTTATGTGAAATGACCGCCGACAACGACACGGCTTCGGCGGAGGAACCTTACGACGAAGAGGACTGGTACCGCGCAGAGGTCGAGTACGACGACGATGTCGTCGGCGACGACACCGTGCCCGAACTCGTCGACAGACGCACGGCGGAACACGACGACGGCGTGGCGCAGATGTACAAGGGCGGCGTTTACGACAGAACGCTCGTCGACGCGGGTGCTGTCGAAGAAGCACCAGACGGCGACTTTACGTCTCTGAGTTACGACGAGATGCGTGACGTGTACCGTCGTCTCGCTTTCGGGTTCGACGAACTCGGCGTCGAGCGCGGCGACCGCGTCGGAATATTCTCGGACACACGTCTCGAATGGGCACTGTCGGACTTCGCGCTCCTGTCGCGCGGCGCGGTTGTCACGACTGTCTACGCCTCATCGTCGCCGCCTCAGGCGAGGTACCTCCTCGACAACCCCGACGCGTCGGGTGTCGTGGTAGAGAACCAAGAGATTCTGGAGCGCGTCCTCGAAGTCGAGGAAGAACTGTCTCTGGAGTTCATCGTTGTCATCGACCAAATAGACGACGAACACCTCGGACGCGACGATGTCGACGTACATACGCTCGGCGACGTGTACGAGACGGGCGTCGAGAAGCACGACAACGAGACGTTCGACGGATGGCTCGACGGAACCGCTTCCGACGACCTGTGCACGCTCATCTACACGTCGGGCACGACCGGACCGCCGAAGGGCGTCGAGATAAGACACGAGAACTTCCGTTCGTGCCTGAACCAGATGTGGAAACGTGTCGGACCGCGCCCGGACAAGCCCGAAGGAATGCCTGTCGTCGACGAAGAGATGCGTGTCCTGTCTTTCCTGCCCCTCGCACACGCCTTCGAACGTTTCGTGCACCTCGCGCTCGTGACGGCGGGCGCGACGGTAGCCTACGCCGAGAGCACCGAACCCGAAGCTCTGCGCGAGGACATGCGTCTCGTGAAGCCGAAGGGGATAGCGACCGTTCCGCGTCTCCTCGAAAAGATATACGGCTCGGCGGTAGAGGAGGTGTCCGACTCTCCCGTCAAGAGACGCGTCTTCGACTGGGCTGTCGGCGTCGGACAGGATGTGTGGCGGTTCTACGAGTCGTGCGAAGAACCGACGGGCGTGGCGCGCGCGACACGCGACCCGCCTCCCTTCCTGCGCGCGAAGTACAGGCTCGCCGACGCTCTCGTGTACAGCAGGATACGTGACGCGCTCGGAGGCGAGGTCGGGGCGTTCCTGAGCGCGGGCGGCAGCCTCTCCGAGGAACTCGCACGCACATACCAAGGAATCGACCTGCCCGTCTACGAGGGCTACGGAATGACGGAGACGTCGCCCGTCATCTCTATCTCACCACCCGAGGACCCCAAGGTCGGAAAGCTCGGTCCGCCGTTGTGTGACATGGAGGTCAAGGTCGACGAAACGCACGTCGGTGACGAGGTACTGGAAGGCAGGGACGGCGACGTGGGCGAGCTTCTCGTACGCGGTCCCAACGTCGTCGAAGGCTACTGGAAGATGCCCGAGAAGACCGACGAGGCTTTCGAGGAGGCGGAAGACGGCGACGACTGGTTCAGGACGGGCGATGTGGTCGAGATATGTCCCGACGGATACCTGCGTTTCGTCGACCGTGTCAAGAACCTCGTCGTCCTGTCGACCGGCAAGAACGTACCCGCGGAGCGCGTCGAGGAGGCGGTCGAAGAGACGGAGTTCGTCGAGCAGTGCATGGTCGTCGGCGACGGAAGGAAGTTCGTCGGCGCGCTCGTCGTCCCCGACTTCGAGAGCGTCCGTTCTTGGGCTGACGAAGAAGGCGTCGAGTTACCCGACGAAGACGACGCGCTCGCAGAGGACGGTAGGGTGCACGGACTCGTGGAAGACGCCGTTGAGGAGGCGAACTCCGGCTTCGAGGAGCACGAGCGAGTCAAACGTTTGGAGGTGGTCGCCGAGGAGTGGACGCAGGAGGACGACCTCATGACGCCGACGATGAAGAAGAAACGTCACAGGATAAAGGAGGTGCACGCAGACGAGATAGAGTCGGTCTACGAGGACGGCTGACCGTGCGTCCGGGATGCCGTTTCACCCCTTCCACTCCCTCAAATTCTTCAGTCATTCGACGACTTCAAAGATGAACCCTACAGGCATACCCGTGTATCCGAAGGCGTACGTTCCGGAGTCTATACCGAACTCCTGAGAAGTGCCCTCAATGGAGACAACAAGCGTGCCATCGAAATCGGGGTGCGTACCATCGATGGAGTCGACGGACAGTCTGCCCGTGCGAGAACCGGTGGGGAGTATATCATCGTTAGTAGGTGCTGAGTAAACCTCCGCCGGTTCGTCACTCCATTCGCCGTCCTCCAACCTGTAGATTTCCCAAGGACCCGGGGCAATGGTGCTTATTCCCACAGACTCGTTGGTGTAGTTGTAGAACGTGAACTCCAGAGAGTCCTCTGGGCGTTCGAGCACTTCTTTCGACGGTTCTATGAAGACGCGCTCATCACCGTCCATCGCGTGGTAGAGCGTCCTCTCTATGCCGCCTTGACCCGTGTACGTCTCAGGCAAACCTTCGTCGTAGTACCTCGACTCCGACGGATTTGGACGGCGTCTCTCTTCAATCACCGAAATAACAGGGTGGAAATCAGGGTCAATGTTTCTCTTGTCTAAGAACTGTGTCGGGAGTGCCGGAAGATAGAAAGTGCCGGTGGGCAGACAGTTCTCGTCCTTGCCGGATAGCAGAGCGTAGTCCTGCCAGACTATGTCTTCCTCAGTAAATTCGTCGCCGAACTCCAACTCGACGGTATCAGGCGTTTCCGGAAGGTCGTCAACGCGCCAACACTCTTCGTCGTCGTACCTGCGCGCCTCGTCGTTATTTATAGGAACGAGGTACATACCTCCGTGTTCGCCTTCGTCCAACTCATTCATTCTCATGCCGCGTCTATCCATCTCTACTTCTCTTGCTTCGTATTCCCACAGAAGACCGTCGCTCTTTACTTGCATTCTGTCAGCAGGTGTAGGTAGTGCTTCGCCGTCGTCGAAAGTGGGAGGTGCACTAACGAGCGATATCCGGACTACTGCAGGCGTATCTTCCGAAGGCTCTTCGACGAATCTTATCTCGTATATACCAGAACTGAACTCAGTGAGGTATCTGTCCTCGGTTTCGAGCCACGGTTCGCCTTCATCTGGCGGCGCGCCTCTTTTGAAGCTGTGTTCGGGTTCTCTTTCCTTTTCGTTCTCTTCTTCGCCATCTTCCTGTTCAGTATCGTCGTTATCGTTACGACCATTATCCTCTTCGTCAGTCTCTCTTCCGCCCGTTCCGAGACAGCCAGCGACAACCGCCGCGACTGTGGAGACGGTCATACCTACGAATCTGCGTCTATCTTTTTTCATTCTGTATCTCGTTCTCTCACCCCTTCCACTTTATCGAACAGCCCTGCGACGGCAGGAAGCCCTTGTCGACATCCTCGCCCGCGAGAACAGCGTCGATAGCCTCGCGCATGTGGTGCTTCGTGGGTTCGTCCTCGGGGTTGAGCGCGTCGTCTAAGCGTCCGTGGTAGACGAGGACGAACTCGCCGTTGCGGTTCTCGAAGAGGAACGGGTCAGGAGTACAGGTCGCGCCGTACTCACGCGCCACCTCCTGCGTCTCGTCGCGGAGGTAGGCGTCGTACCTCACCGTCCCGTCCTCGACGACTTCCTTCATCTTCTCGAACGAGTCTTCGGGGTACTCGTCGGCGTCGTTCGGGTTGATGCCGACGACGGCGACCTCGTCGTAGTCCTCGGCGATGCCGTTGAGAACGTCGAACTTCGCCTTCGCGTACGGACAGTGGTTGCACGTGAAGACTACCAAGAGAGCCGTCTTGTCGGCGAAGTCGTCGAGGGAGTACGTCTCGCCGCCCACGCCTTCGAGTTCGAACCCGGGCGCGGCGTCACCTTCTTCGAGTTCCTCTCGTTCTGACTCCTTTAGTGCCATGCCTGATGGGACGTAACCGCGAAACAAAGACGTTGTGGTAGGGGTAGTGTGGCAACGTTATTAAGAACTGAGGTCGTAGTACTATGTGTATGTTCGGAATGGAAAAGAACGTCGGCAAGTACGACAGGATAGCCCGCGCAGTAATCGGCGTGGTCGCGCTCATAGTCGGTGTTGCCGCTCTGGGAGGCATGCTGGGTGTCGGAGAAGCCATCGGAACGGTCGGCGGTGTCGTCGCGGTGATAGTCGCAGTTGCGATGCTGTTCTCGGCGGCGACCCAGAGATGTGTCGGCTACGGAGTCTTAGGCGTGAACACGTGTGAGATGAAGAGCAAGCCTGAATGAGCAAACGAACCGTCGGTATAGCGAAGGACACGCTCCTGACAGCACTCGCTTCGTCGGAAGACTACCATCCGCAGAAGTTCGTCGCGCATCTCCGTGCTACCGATGCGTCGAAGCTTGGCGTCGACGCCGAGGGGGAGGTTCTTACCGAAGTCATATTCGTGCCCGAGTCGGACTCAGACGGCATCTTCGACCTCTTGGGCGTCGACTCGCTCCCGCGCGGCGCGTCGATAGTCGGCACCGTCGCGTCGGCACCGAGGGGCGAACCCGAGAGCGACGACTACACGCGTTTCGCGAACCGCGGACGTGTGCACATCCTCACGTTCCCGCCTTACGAAGACGACGCGGCTTCGTGGCAGGCTTACGACTCCGACGGCAAGGAGCGTGAGCTTGACGTTTTCGACGTAGAGTTCGAGGACGATGACGAAGGCTGGCTTAACCTCGACTTCAAGTTCACTCGTTGAACGGACTACTCTCTAGCCGACAGACTACCCGGAAGGCGTCTTAGGGTCGAAGTACCGCGCCAGCTCGACGCCGAACTCGTCCAAAAGG
>JAQZDD010000179.1 GCA_028751055.1 Euryarchaeota archaeon Ods04
ACTTCCGAAGCGTCGGGAACGGCGAAGCCTGTTACGCCCGAGGCGTCGGTGCGCAGGACACCGAAGTCAGTCGCTCCTATGTGACGCGTTTCGAGCGCGGTCGGCGCGTCGCCCGCGCGCACGATGAGTTCACCCTCGCGTGGTCGCGTTTCGCCGAACTCTCCGTAACGTATCTCGTCTACGGTATCACCTTCGGCGTCGCGTAACGTGACGACATCGCCGTCGGCGGCGAGACGCAGGCTCTTGTCGTAGTCGTGTCTGTCCTCGGGCGCGCCGTCTCGCGCGAAGTAAACGGTTCCGTCGAGCGTCCTTTCGGGGAGTTCCGTCTCGCGGAAACGGTCTTCGAGCGTCCATCCTGACGTGTTCACTGCGTCGAAATCGACGGCGACGTACTCGCCTGCGTTGCGCGGTTCGTACGTGTCGGGGTACGCCTCGACGATAACAGCGTCACCCGTCGCCGTCTCGTCAGCCGTCACGGTTCCTGCGGCGGTCGCCGCCACGGCTACGGCTAAACAGACGAAGAAAACTAGGGCGAGTCTACTCCCAAACCTACTCTGTATCTTCCTTTTCGAAGACATCGACCACTTCCAACGGAACGTCGGGCATCGCCTCGCCGACCTCCTGCTTTGCGATACGCGACGCGTGCTCCTCGCCCTCGACGTTGTAGACGTTTATCTCAAAGACGAGACCGACGAGTGCCGTCCCCGCGAACATGCAGGCTGAGTCGAAAGCCTCGCCGCAAGCAGGACAGCCCATCAGACCGACCTCAACTTCGACGTAGTCCTTTTCGGGGTTGAGACGTTTGCCCGCCTCGCTCACCGCGACCGACACGGCGTCCTCCATCTCGTCCACGTCCTCGACTATCCACGCACCTTCGAGAACCACGGTGTAGTCTGTGCCCATACTGTTGGGTTCCGTCGGCGCGCCGTAACGTTTGTTATTCGCCTTCGTACTCCTCGAATGCGTCTTCGATTCCCTCGAAAGCCTCGTCGCGCTCTTCGCGGTCGACGAAGACCACGATGCTGGTGACGCTAGATATTATCTCGATGATGTTTATGTCCCTGTCGTAGAGCGGCTTTACGACACGGTATACGACGCCCGGCGTGTCGATGAAGTCGCCGCCCGTCACGAGTATCATCGTCACGTCCTCTCGGACGGAGACGCTGGAGAACTTACTGTCCGCGACTATCTCGTCGTGTAGGAGCATCTCGGCTTCGTGTCCCTTTACCTGGTCGACGAAGAAAGACATCGAGTCGCTACCCGTCGAGTGCCCGTATATGTTTATGCCGTTCTCCCCCAAGACGGTAGAAAGACGCGACAGTAGATTTGGCGTATCTATCACAGACCTGCCAGCGACCGTCACAGCGGCGAGCGGTTCGTCGCGCATCTCGACGAGATGTGTGCTCTTGCCCTCGCCCTCTATGACCGTCCCCTCCGCCCAGATGTCGCCGTGTTCGTGGTGCACGATACGGACGTTCATGTCGTCCGTCTTGTACTTGAGCGCGCTCGGCGCGACGACACCCGCGCCACGTATCGACAGGTCCTGCATCTCCTCGACAGAGATGCTGTCGACGCTCTTGGCGCGCTCGACCTTCGACGGGTCGCCCGTCATGATACCGTCAACGTCGGTCACTATGACGACCTCGTCGGCGTCCAAGTGGCTGCCTAACAGCATCGCTGTCGTGTCGCTCCCGCCACGTCCGAGTGTTGTGAGTGTGCCGTCGGCGGTCTCACCCAAGAAGCCGCAGACGACAGGTACGGCGTCCTTCATCCGTTCGGCGAGTCTGTCGACGCGTTCAGAAGTCTCTATCTCGTCGACACCGCCGTCTTCGTCGGTTATTACGGGCCAGTCTTCGTCTCCGGGTTCGAGGAAGAAGGCGTCAACACCGATGTCTTCGAGCGCGGTCTTGAACATACGGACGGAGGTGCGCTCGCCCATGCTGACTATCTCGTCCGCGTCCTCTGGCTGAGGCTCTTCGTCGGCGACCTTCTCCATCTCCTCAAGGAGCCGGTCGGTCGTCTTTCCCATAGCCGAAACAACGACACAGACCTCGTTTCCTTCCTCGACGGCGTCGGAGACGCTCTCCGCCGCACGCCTCACGCGCTCTCCCGAACCTACGCTCGTCCCGCCGAACTTCACTACTATCCTAGACATGTAATCCCTATGCGGTTTGGGAACTGTTGTCAACACTCGGACAAAAACGCTTCGGATATGTTCAGGCTGGCGGCGACCTTTCCGGGTGATGTCCGCGGAAAAAGCCTTGCAGAAGAGTCGGTATTCCAGAGAGCTGTTTTTCAGATTTGATAAAAACAGGTGAACCGTCAAGTACGTTCGACGCTCCTCGTCATATGGATGAAGCGACTGCGTTACGGACGGTGGGAAAGATGAGTGCAAGTGACGCCGACGGCGGCAACGGCGGCGCGGAAAGCCGTGGCAACCATGGCAGTACCGGGCTTCCCACGGAAACACGGCAGGAGCCGGCACCGAGACGGCACGAGACGCGTCTGCAGAGATGTCTGACGGAGACGGGCGAGAGACGTATCGTCGTCTACCAGCCGAAGGACGGATGCTGGATAGACGCCGCCGAGGACGACGTTCTGGAGCTTTCCGAGATGTGCTGAGAAGTGAGCTTTTACAGGTAGGCTTTTTGGCGTCCGGTACGTAACCAGCGTATGCGTTGGAACACGTCGAGAGAGCGTCTACGTCGTCTCGACGAGGTTCTCGAATCCGTGCAGCGTACAGCCGACGAGACTCCCGCGCCGGTTCTCGTCGAGGGACGTAACGACGAACGTGCCTTGGCGACGCTCGGTATCGAGGCGGAGACGGTACGTATAAGCGGGAACGGAAGGAGCCTCGCCGAGACAGCCGAGCGCGTCTCGCGGAGGTATGAGGAGGCTATACTTCTTACCGACTGGGACCCGAAGGGGAACGAACTCAAGTCGAAGATGAAGCCCCTTCTTGAAGCACACGGTGTCGCGCCGCGTACGTCACACCGTAAGAGGCTACGCGACCTGACGGCTAAGGAGATATACGATATCGAGTCGCTGCCTCAGCAGAGGACACGTATGGTTTCGGAGACAAGACAATGAAAATAAGCTACAGGGACGCACGCGAAGACGACGCCGACGACATCGCCGAGATGGCGAACTTGTACGTCATGTCCGAAGACCTGTCGGTGGGTTCGATGCGCGACTTAGTTCAGGACAGGACGATAAAGGTCGCTGTTGCGGAGGGCGACGGAGAGGAGAAGACGGACGGCGAAAAGCACGGAACTATCGTCGGCTACGTCAGCTACCATGCAGTCGACGACACGGTCGTCGTCCAACACGTCTGCGTAGTCCCGGAGTACCGTGACACAGACGTGCCCGGACGTCTCGTCGACTTCCCCGTCGAGTTCGCCGACGACGAAGGCATGAAGACACGCGCTGCCGTGGACGAGGGTTCTTGGTTCACGGAGTTTCTGCCGACTCAGGGCTTTGAGGAGAAGGG
>JAQZDD010000202.1 GCA_028751055.1 Euryarchaeota archaeon Ods04
CGGAGAAGCCGACGAAGACGTAGATGAAGAAGAAACGGACGACCACGACACGGATTCCGAGGAAGGTGCGGACGCCGACGAAGACGTAGAGGGTGACGCAGACGACGAAGAAGCCGAAGATGTCGTGGAAGGCACGGACACTGACGACGACGGTGCCGAGGAAGATACGGACGACACGGATGGCGAAGAAGACACGGATACCGAAACGCGTGAAACCGACCAAGCTGACACAGACCGTGCCGACGAAACCGACGCCGCCGCCGACGTGGACGACGACACGCGCGCTGTCCCAATGCCCGGCTTCACGGCGGGCGTCGCCTTAGCCATCGTAGCGGTAGCTTCGGCGGTACTGGCACGCCGCCGCTGATAAGACTCAGACTCGCACGACGCTTACCTCACAGCGACCTTCGCCCGTCACGTTGACGATGTAGTCGCCGTCGGCATCGATTTCGGCGGAGAGATGTTCTTCGGTTTCGTCGGTCACTTTCTTGCTCGTCATGCTTTGTAGACTCATCACCGCGACCGTGAACTCCGCGCCTTCGTCGGCGTCCACCTCGACAGCGACCTCGGCGTCGTCTCTCAGCCTCAACGGAAACCGTGCGGTGTCTACCACGGTATCCTGCACGACGACATGTCCTTCTCCGTCCTCTGAGCTTCCGCGCGTCTCTCTGCTCTTTCCGTCTTCTTCTTCAGCGTCTCCCGAAACGTCTATCCATCCGGACGCAGCCAGACCGCCGACGCCTGCCACGAACTCTCTGCGTTCCATGCCTGCCGTACGTCTCCGTCGCGTATAACTCCCTGTGCCACACGTCGGAGAGCCGAAGGATAGGCGCGTGTCCGAGACGGTATCTCCGGAGTAGTCAAACTGGCAAGGGGGAGTAAAGAAGGGGAAGAGGGGAGTGGGTTTGTGCGGGATGTGTCATGAGACACACTTACACTTATCGCCGCCGACCTGTCTCCTTCGACAACGTTCCGGTTTAAAGAACGACCGTATATAACTCTTCGTGGGACATACGGATGACACACGTCGGACGTACGTTCTGAATTAGCCGGGACGGTGCACGTCTACCACCTCGCCGTCCCACAGAACCTCTATCTCGCCGTCGACCGCGTCTGCGTTTATCGACAAGCCGTCGCCTCTTTCGACCTCGGCATTGGTCGTGTCGAAACGTGCGACGGTACGTCTTTTGCCGCCGCCGCTGTCGCTGTCTCCGTTGGCTCTTCCGACCTCGTTGTCGGCTTTTTCGGTGTACCTGACGACCAGTCCCTCGGAGTCCCACGTTCCTTCGCCTTCGTAAGTCACGACTATCTGGTTTCCGACTCGCACGTAGTCGAAGTCTCGCGGCACGTCTACGTCTTCCTCCTGTTCGTCCACTACCGCGTCCGTATCCGCGGTGCCGTGTTCTTCGCTCGTCGTGGAGACGTAGACGTACGCGAGGAACAGCAAGGTCACCGCCACGGGCGTTCCGACGGCGAGCGCGTATGCGACGGCATCGGGTGCCTCGCCCGATATGTGCGCCTCGGCTGTTTCCGTGGCTGTGCCCACGAAGATACCCATGGACAGAAGACAGACGACCGCGGTGACTCCACGTTTCACGTCCGTAAGTAGGCAGGTAACACCATAGTTTTTGTGCAGGTGTGGTAGTCGTCCTCGTCACTTCGTCACCTCGCTGCCTCGTTACCTCCTCAGCCCGTTCCGGGTGCACGTGCCGCGAGAAGGTCGAAGACGGCGTCGCGTTTCAGAAGCGCGAACCCCACAGCGACGAGTCCGAAGCCGACGACCGCCGTCGTGCTTATCGACTCACCGAGCACGAACACCCCGACGAGCGTCGCCACAATCGGGACGGCGTAAGCGACGAGCGAAGCCTCGAAAGCACCGTGTTCGGCGAGTATCGTGAAGTAGATGAAGAAGGCGAGTGCTGTCGAGAAGACGCCGAGGTATACGACCGCACCGACGGCTGTGGGCGCGCCTATCTCCGCTGTGGGGGTTTCGCCGACGGCGACGCTGAAGACGTGTAGGAGGACGGCACCGATGAGCATCGACCAGCCCGTCAGAGGTATACGTCCGATTGTGGGACCTGCGCGCTGTACTATGACGCCCCCGAGCGCGACGCTGACCACCTGTCCCACGATTATGAGGCGTCCGACCGTGTCGCCCTCGAACAGGTTCGCGGGGTCGGGCTGTACGACGAGTACGATACCCAAGAAGCCGACGACGACACCCACTGTGCCGACCGTCGAGAGTCTCTCGCCGAGGAGGAAGACAGCCCAGAGCGCGGTCACGATGGGGACGAGAGCCTGCAGGATGGCGGCGATTCCGCTCGGCACGGTCTGCTGTCCGACGAAGAGGAGACCGTTGCCCGCGACCAAGAAGACGCCGCCGCCCACGACGGCGATGAGGTTCTCGGGTGCCTTCGGGAGCCACGCGTCGACACGGAACGCGGCGTACACCAGAAGAATCACAGCCGCGACGTCGTAACGGAGCGCGGCGAAGAAGAGCGGCGGTATGTACTCCAGCCCCACGGATATAGCCGGAAAAGACAGCCCCCAGACAACGGAGAGAACGACGAACATCGAAGCATCTGCGAGACGCGAAGGCATCGTTCCATCTACGTCGGGGGCACCCAAGTCTCTGTCGAAGACGAACCGGTTCAGTCAGCGACAGCGGCGAGGTTCGCGGCGAGACCGCTGAAGACGAGAACGACGGTCACGCCTAAGTTCGCTGTCTCGCTGTCGAAGACGACGGGGACGGCAGGTATCTCGTTAGCGAAGCCGTTGAGGATGCCCGCGACGATTAGCATCACGCCGACGAGTCCTAGGACGAGGCTTCCGATGGTGCCCAGACGGCTCTCGCCGACGGATATGTCGGAGACCGCGTCCTCGACGGCTTCGCGGACGTTGTCGCCGACGTACTCGCGTACAGTCCGCTCCTTCTCGTCGAGTTTGTCCGCGCGCCCTTCGAGTTCACGCTCACGCTCCTTTATCGCCGTCTCTCTGTCGTCAAGCTCTATCTCGCGTTCTTCGATACGTGACTCGCGTTGGTCGAGCACCTCGGCGCGCTCGTCGATTTCGGCGCGTTTCTCGCGTAGCTCACGCTCCCTCTCGTCGAGTTCTTCGGAGCGTTTGTCGAGTTCATCGGCGTAGTCGTCGAGTCCCCTTTCGCGCTGTTCCAGCTCTTTGCGCCTCTTCTCTATCTTCTCGTTCTCCGACCGTTCCGGGTCTCCGCCATCACCTGAGAACGGGTCGTCTCCC
>JAQZDD010000214.1 GCA_028751055.1 Euryarchaeota archaeon Ods04
GATAGCGACAGTAGTCGCGGGAAGGCTCGCGGGCGTCAACCCGTTCGACCAGCCGGGCGTCGAATGGGGCAAGAAGGCGGCGAGAGGCGCGCTCGGCGACGAAACGTGCGCTGACGAACGTGCCGTCGTCGAGTCAGTTAAGGAAACCCTTTTGCGGATATAACTACAACCTTCCGCAATGTCATATCTGCGAGACGGAAGCGGCGACAAGTTCGACGACATCGGTGTCGCGGTGGTTCTGGCTGCCGTCGGAATGCTACTCGGCTTCGTCGCGCTCGTCTTCCTCGTAGGCATCATCGACGCCCTGACCATCGCCGGGTACAGCGTTCCTGAGTGGGCGTTGGTAGCTGCCTCGGTAATCGCGCTTCAGGGTATCGGACTCGTCGGAACCGCCGTCGCCTACCTACGGATGACCGGCAGAGGCTTGGACTTCCTCCGGCTGAGTAAGCCGTCGCCGAAACAGGTAGCTCTGAGCTTCGGTACTGTCGTTGGCATGATAGCCGCGCTCATAGCTGTCAGCGTCGTGATAGAGGCACTCGGACAAGACCCTGCGGGACACGGAACGGTCGAGCAGATAGCCGACGAGGACGACCCGAACCCGAACCTCGCACTCTACATGGTGGTTCTCTCGATACTCGTTATCGGTCCCTGTGAGGAACTCCTCTTCCGCGGCGTCATACAGACAAAGCTACGTGACTCGTTCTCGGTCGAAGGAGCCGTCGGTGTTGCGAGCGTGATATTCGCGCTCATCCACATACCAGCGTACGGAGCCGACGTAATCGCCGAGATAGTTCAGGAAGGCGTCACGGTTTCGAGCATCCAGAGCCTCGGTGTCACGTTGACGGTTCTCTTTGTTCTCTCGCTCATACTCGGCTACGTCTACGAGAGAACCGACAACTTAGCCGTGCCGATGATAGCACACGGCTTCTACAACGCCGTTCTCTTCGGTATCCTGTACATCGGCATAGAGTACGCCGACGAACTTGAGGAGATGGCTTACGCGTTCGTATCCCTTGTCTGAGTTTCCCGCGGTTCGAACTCCTACGTACCGGGATTCTAAGCTCCCGAGGTTTACCGAAAGGGACTTCAACTATCCGACGACAACATTTCTGAAAGGTGGTTTAATTGGATATAGAAGAGACTGTCACGACTGAGTACGAGACGTTCGAGTCCGACACGACGGCTTCTAAGATAAAAGGCTTGTTCGAGGACACGGGGAATAAATCCGTCGTAGTCGAGGGGAATTCCGGCTACGAGGGAGTGGTGACGCGCAGGCGGCTCATAGCGTCACACGTCGACCCTAACGAGAAGGCTGGTTCGCTCGCGGGAGATCCGCCGCGCGTAGGAAGGCGCGAGGACGTGCGTGAGGTAGCGCGTCTGATGGTTGAGAGCGACTTCAAGGTTCTTCCCGTCGAGGAGGGCAAGGAGATAATCGGCGTCGTGACGGCGTACGACCTGCTCCGCGACGTTAACTCGCAGTTGGGCGTTCTCGATGTGGATGACGTCTACACGAAAGACCTGATAAGCATCTCACCCGACACGTCAGTCGGGCGTATCATCAACATTCTCCGCGAAAACGGTATCTCGCGCGTACCTGTCGTTGACGGCAGGCTCGTGGGTATCGTGAGCCTGTACGACATACTCGGCTTCAGCGTCCGTAAGGAGACGCCCGACAAGGGCGGCGGCGGCACAGGAGAGAAACGCGGCGACTCGGGCGGCGACCACGGCGGCTTCGGACCGCGCCACGGAGACGTGGACAAGATGCTCGACATACCTGCCGAGAACGTCATGAACTCGCCCGTCGAGACGACGACACCGGACGAGAGCCTGGAGGACGCGACCGCACGGATGCTCGAACGTGACTTCTCGTCGCTTATCGTGGTTGAGGGCGACAGCCCCGTCGGCATAATAACACAGACCGACATACTCCGCGCGCTGACGTGGGACGAGGAGAGACGTATGGACGTTCAGATATCCAACGTCGAGTTCCTTGAACCCATGACGCGCGAGGACGTTTCGGCGATGCTCGAAGGGGTCGCCGACAAGTACGCCGACATGCAGGTTCTGCACGCGCATGTCCATCTCAAGCGTCACAAGGAAAATCTGCGCGGCAACCCGCTCATACTCGCGCGTGTCGTTCTCTACACCAACAAGGGACAGTTCGTCGTCAAGGGCGAGGGCTACGGTCCGAGACACGCGC
This sequence comes from Euryarchaeota archaeon Ods04, assembly GCA_028751055.1. Classification (GTDB taxonomy): domain Archaea; phylum Halobacteriota; class Halobacteria; order Halobacteriales; family Halorutilaceae; genus Halorutilus. Next base: position 2,201 of record JAQZDD010000214.1, read on the forward strand.
TCCGTCTCGCGTGCGACAAGCTCGAAAGACGCGTGCTGAGCACGAAGAACGTTAGCAGGAAAGACCGCGACGCAGAACGTCTGTTCAAGGACCTCGGTCTTTAGCTAAAGCGAGAGCGACGAAGCGATGACGACGCCGACGACGTAGAGCAGAACGACGACCGTGGCTATTACGAGGTAAGCGACCTTCGTGGGTGACTGTATCGGAAAGCTCGCGTTCGCGCGTATGTTCTTGCCTATCATCTGTGTTCAGAACGAATGAGATGGCGTAATATAATCCTTCCCGTCGAACACGTCGCGCACAAAAAACATCCGCCCTAGAAAAGCTCGACTTCTATCTTGATTCTGTCGTACGGCACTATCGGCTTCTTTGCCCTGCCTTCTCTCCGAAGCTCCACTATATCGTACTCCTCCAAGAGATGTAGGTCGTCGTGTATCTCTCGGAGACCCCTATCCAGTATCTCGCCGAGTTCCTGCATGCTTTCCGGTGACTCTTCCATCACGGTGCGTATGAGTTCCAGACGCTTCGGCGTCAGGATACGCTGTATCTCGGTAGCGTCCTCGAAGTTCCTGACGTGGTAGGGTTCTCTGTCACCCTGTTCGAACTTGCGTATCTCGTCGAGCGTGTTCTCTTTGAACTCTTCCCACGGGGTCGACTTCAGTACGAGTACACGCTCTTCATTCTCGTCTATCGCCTCCACGCCGGTTTCCGTATCTTTCTTGATGTTCATTTTTGTTTGCTCCCTTGGGTGTTATGACGCCTTCGGCGCGCAACTCGTCGACCTCCTCAAAGAACATACGAAGATGTTCTTCGAGACCCTCAAACCCGATTTGCTCCTGCGAATCTCCGAAGTGGCGGTCATGTTCACTGTGTGAGTTGTCGTATCTCAGTATCGTTCCTTGTCGTGTTCCGTACTGAAACCTATATTTGTACCCTTCCGGGTA
>JAQZDD010000343.1 GCA_028751055.1 Euryarchaeota archaeon Ods04
GATAGTCCAGAACGACGAGAGGACGCTTGACGAACTTATCGACGCTGTGTGTTCGCCCGGCGGAACGACGATAGAGGGCATGAAGGTTCTGCGCGAAGCCGACGCAGGGAGACCGTTCGCAGAGGCTGTCACCGCCGCCGAGAGACGTTCGGAGGAGATAACGGAGGAACTCGACCTATGAGCGCGGAGACGGATGAAACGGACACGGATACAGAGGAAGCCGCGGACGGGACGGACGCCGACGAAACGGAGTTCATGACGCGCGACGACGCGTCGAAGGCACAGCGTATCGTCGTCAAGGCTGGCACCAACTCGCTGACCGACGACGAGTCGAACCTCGACCGTCTGAAGCTCGACAAGTTAGTCAACGACGTGATGGACTTGGTCGGCGACGGCAGGGAAGTAATCTTGGTCTCGTCGGGCGCGATAGGTGCGGGCAAGGGGCGCGTCAAGATGTCGAACGGTAGCTCTGTCGAGGACCTGCAGGCGGCTTCGACGGTCGGACAGGGCATACTGATGCGCAACTACAGCGAGAGCTTCGAGAGACACGGCAGGGAGGTGGCGCAGATACTCGTCACGCACCACGACTTGGAGGACGCACGCAGGTTCAACAACTTCCGTAACACCGTCGAGACGCTGTTCGACTGGGGAGTCGTGCCTGTCGTAAACGAGAACGACGCCGTCGCAGTCGAGGAGATACAGGTCGGCGACAACGACATAATCTCGTCCTCAATCGCAGTAGGCATCGACGCCGACCTGCTCGTGACGCTCACCGACGTCGACGGCGTCTACACCGGCAACCCGAAGGAGAACCCCGACGCCGAACTCATAGACGAGGTACGCGGCGACGAGATAGCGGAGGTTTGGGAGCACGTCGGCGACGAGGCAGCCGACTTCGGCGGCATAACGACGAAGGTCGAGGGCGCGGAACGCGTCAACCGCGAAGGGATTCCGGCGATAATCGCGGCGTCTGCGGAGGAAAACGTCCTGCGGAAGGTACGCGACGCCGAGAAGGTCGGCACCTTCTTCGCGCCCAGAAAGAAAGGAGGTGAAAAGGATGACTGAGACAGGAACGGAAAACGACGTAGAAACGAAGGACGCCGAGACGAAAGCAAAGGAAGCAGAGCGCGCGGCTCTGAAGCTGGCGAACGTCTCCGACGACAAGAGACGCGCCACTCTGAGACGTGTCGCCGAACGTATCGAGGAGCGCGAGGAAGAGCTTCTGGAGGCGAACGCGCGCGATGTCGAGGAGGCAGAGGAGATGTTGGAGCGCGGCGAGTACACCAAGGCACTCGTCGACAGGCTGAAGCTCGACAGCGCGAAGGTTGCGAGCATCGCCGATATGGTACGCGGCGTCGCCGAACAGGACGACCCCGTCGGGAAGACGCTCTCGGCACGCGAACTCGACGAAGGGATGAACCTGTACAAGGTCTCGGTGCCCATCGGCGTCGTCGGCACCGTCTTCGAGTCACGTCCCGACGCACTTCCGCAGATAGCTTCGCTCTGCCTCCGTTCGGGCAACGCCGTCATCCTGAAGGGAGGTAGCGAGGCGGAGGAGTCGAACCGCGTCCTCTTTGACGCCATACGCGATGCCACAGAGGAGTTCGACGCGGTTCCCGACGGCTGGGCACAGCTAATCGAGTCGCGTGAGGACGTAGAGACGATACTGAGCATGGACGAACACGTCGACCTGCTCATGCCGCGTGGTAGCACGTCTTTCGTGAGACATGTTCAGGACAACACGAAGATACCTGTGCTAGGACATACCGAAGGCGTCTGCCACGTTTACGTCGACAGAGACGCCGACCTTGGAATGGCTGAGAACGTCGCACACGACGCGAAGGTCGACTACCCCGCCGCGTGTAACGCAGTCGAGACGGTGTTAGTGCACGAGAGCGTCGCCGATGAGTTCGTCCCCGGCATCGTAGCGCGGTACGCCGAGAC
>JAQZDD010000036.1 GCA_028751055.1 Euryarchaeota archaeon Ods04
CGAAGAGACTCTGTTTACGGCTGTCGTCTTCGCAGTCGCTCTCTTAGGTGTCGCTGTCGTCGTTTTCGTCTGGCGTGCCGGCGACGCCCACATCTACGAGGCTGTCTGGGCTGTCGCGGCGGTCGGCGTCGCCGCGTACGCCGTCTTCGCTGGCGAACACCTCCCCGAAACCGTCTTCTTGGTCGTCCTCAACCTCGCCTTCTTCGGTCTCGTTCTCTTGACACTCGTCGCGGGCTACACGGGACGGTCGCGTTACGTCTTCAACGTCGGCGTCTTAGGATTCGTCATCTACCTCGTCTACGTCTACGTCTCGACAGTCTTCGAAGCCGTACCGAGTTCGCTCGCGCTCGTCGTAGGGGGACTTCTCCTGTTGGGCGGCGGCTACTACCTCGAAAACAAGAGACGCGACGCTGTTGGGGAGATGGAAGCCTGACGACGGCGAACTGTTACGTGAAGACAGGAAATGTCGGACTCAGCGGTCAAAAGAGACTGACTCAGTAGTCGAAAGATACCGACTTCTCCATGCCGAAGTACGAGACAAAGACGTGGTCGTCTACTGTGTCGAAGTAGATACGTCCGAGGTACAGACCGTCACGTAGCTTCTTTACCTCGTCACGTATCCTGTTCGCTGGCGGGAGGTTGCCGGAAACGTCGTAGTCGAGGACGTAGCAGTCGCCGCCGCCGAAACGTGCCGGCTCTATCCTGCCCTCGAAACGGTAGCCGTCCACCTCGACGAGTCCAAGGTCGAACCAGTTGCTACCCTCGGCTATGTTCTCCGACACGACATCGAACTTCTTGCCGCCCCATCTGAGCCAGAACGAGTTCGCAAGCCTTACCGACGCTGGGCTGTCCATGAGGGGTAGGTCACCTGCGAGCACCACGCCGTCGTACTTGCCTTCGAGTTCGGTGACGTTCGGAGTCGTTGCCCGCCTGTATATCTCGTCGAGACCTCTGACCGACTTCTCTTTGAGGTCTTCCATGTCGAGGTACTGCGGGTCGTTTGCGTCTTTGACTTCGACGAAGGACATACCTGACTTTGGTTTTCCCTACGTATTAATCTGCCGCACGGACAGGCAGTAGCTTAATTGTGTGTCGGTGTCGATATGAAAACCGAAGAAAGATGTCGGGAAAACAGGCACTTGTGACGGGGGCGTGCGGATTCATCGGAAGCAGGGTATGCGAAAGGCTTGTAGAGGAGGGCTACGACGTACGCGGAACCGACCTCGAAAAAGCCGACACGTCCGTGCTGGACGACGAAGTCGAGTTCGTGCCCGCCGACCTGACGGTGCGCGAAGACCTGAACGACGCAGTGCGCGGTATCGACGTTATATTCCATACAGCGTCGCTCTTCAGCTACTCGTCTCTCGTCGAGACCGAGACGTTCGAGGAGGTCAACGTCGGCGGTACCGAAAACCTGTGCGAAGCCGCGGTCGAACATGGCGTTGACTCTATGGTGCACTGGAGCACGTGCGGTGTCTACGGCGCGCCGCGCGACGACTTAGTTCCGGCGGACGAGACGCATCCGAAGGAACCCGAGTCGGACTACGACCTCTCGAAATGGCTGCAGGAGAAGAAGGCTTGGGAGTACCACGGCGAAGGAGGATTCGAGGTTAAGGTGATACGTCCCGCTGCCGTGTACGGTCCGGGAAGCGCGTACGGCGCGGCGCAGGTCTTCCTCGCCATCGGAAACGGTCTGCTCAGGTTCTACGCGCTCCACTGCGACTACAGGTTCTCGATAGTACACGTCGAGGACGTTGTGCGCGCTGCCGTACACGTCGAAAAACACGGCGAGGCAGGAGAGGCGTACAACGTCGTCGACGACGCCGAGTACACGGCACGCAGGCTCATAAAGGAGGTCGCGGGCATGATGGGCAGACACGTCTACGGTCTCCCCGTCGGGTGCGACGCGTACAAGAGCCTCGTGGGTATGCGTCCCGTCGTCGCAACCGCCGAACGTGTCTACGACGCAGTCGGTGCCGAACCCCCGATAGAGGCGGACGCTCTCTACTACCTCAAGGGCAACTACTGGATGGACAACACGAAGCTCAAGGAGACGGGGTTCGAGCCGGAGTATCCGTCGTTCCGTGACGGAATGCCCGAAACGGTAGAGTGGTACGAGGAGGAAGGTCTGATATAATGCGAGAGAGGACTGTCAGAGGTACCGTCGTCGGCATCGGCGTGCTTACCGTCGTAGGAGGCGTCCACAGACTAGTCACCATACCTGAGGTTCCCGAGCAGGACGAAGGACTCGTCGGATTCATAGTCCGTACCGCCGTCGAGGACTTCGCCGAGGTTCTCGAATGGATGGCGACGACCGCCGTCGTCAACTCGGTTCTGCTCGTGCTCGTAGGCGTGGCACTCATAGTCCTGGGACTCAACATAGACATGGATACTGAATGAGACGTGCCAGACTCTGCGTGGTCTTTCTCGCCGCTGTCGCGGCTCTCGTCCTGTCGGGTGCCGCCGTCTCAGTCGCAGGAGCGGCGTCCAACCCGGGCGACCACACCGCGCCGCTCGACACCGGCTACGAAAACGTCGGCGAGGTAACTGTCGACGGAACGACCTACGAGGTCTACAGGTACGAAAACGTCCTGCCGTACGCGTCGGGCTACGAGTTCTTCGCCGACGGCGAACGTGTCGACGACTCCGAAGAAGCGGAACGTGTCGCGCTTGCGTACGGCTGGAAGGTCGCTATGACCGAGGAGATGGACGACGGCGACGTGGAGACGTTACGCGGCGTAGGAACGACCGCAAGGCGTGCGGGTACGGTTGTCTCCGCGCCGCTCTCCGCAATCGACGCCGCTCTCACCGCGGTCGACGCGGCGGACGGTATCGATGTCCCGTTCACGGACACGTCTGTCTGGGACGTGGCGACCTCTGTGTCTCCCGAGATACGCGGCGTTGAGTCCGCGCTCCGCACGACGCGCGAGGAACTCCGACGGTGGGACGACCGTGTCGGCAACATCGGCGACGACGTGACACGTGTCGCGGACGAAGCCGAGACGGTGCGCGCGAGCGGAGAGACGGAGTACGACGAACTCTCCGCTCTGTTCGAAGACGCCGCCGAAGGTCTGGAGGAAGCCGAGGAGATATCCGACGCTCTCGCAGTCGACCTTTCGAGGGTGGCTGAGCGAACCGGCGAGATTGCCGACGATTTAGACGACTTAGACATACCCCGTGTCGGCGACCGTCTCGCATCTCCGTTCCGTCGTGTCTCCACGTCTCTCGAAAACGCGACGACGACCGTAGAGGCTTTCAGCGAGTCGGCGTCTGAATCACGCGAGGTAATCGAGGCGACACGAGAACGTGCAGAGACAGAGGAGTCGGCGACAGCGACGGGATGGGGCAGACGGCAGACTGCGGCGTTACGCGTCTACGGAACCGGCGTCGCGCTTCTCACGCTCGTCGTGGCGGTCGGCGGCTATGCGTACAGACGAAGACTTTCAGCCGAAGAGACGCGCCCAGACGAGTAGAGCGGGCGGTAGGACAACGACCGAAGCAAGATAAGCGTAGAAGACGCTCATCGCCGTCAGTATGCCGAACTGTCCTATGATGGGTATGATTGCGAAGACGAGCACCGCCGTACCCGTTGAGGTGGTTAGCATGCTTCCCGTGAGCGCGCCGCCTGTGCCGCGTAGAGTCGTGGTAAGTGCGCGGTAGGCGTCTCTGTCGACCCTGTACTCGTCTATGAACCTGTGTGTCGTGTGCACCGTGTAGTCGATTCCCAGTCCGATAGTGATGGCAAGAATCGTCGCTGTGACAGCGTTGAACGGTATTCCGAGAGCACGCATCGAACCCCCAAGGAGCGATACGGCGACGAGAACAGGAATCACGTTGACGACTCCGAGCGACGGACGGCGTTCGATGTAGCCGTACAGGACGATGAGGAAGATGAGCGAGAGTATGAGGGCGAGCGCGAGACTCCTTGCGGCGTCTTCGAGTATCATGTCGCTCACAGCCTGAAACAGCACTATCTGTCCCGTCGGCGTCGCCTCCATACGGTGTCTGTCGGCGACCCTCCGTGCGTCGTCAGTCACCTGCCTGTCGTCTGCGTCAGCCTCCACGTCGTAGACCACGAGCGTGCTCCTTCTGTCGTCGGCGAGGTACTGACCCGTCATGCCTTCGACGTCCGACGAAAGAAGTCTGTTGTAGAGTTCGTCGAGGTTCGAGTCGGGCACACCGTTGCCCGTGGCGTCGTTACGCCGGACGAACTCGGCGAACTCGTCGTCCTCCTCGGCGAGCGCGTCGACGGCTGTAAGGACGCTCTGGTACCGTGCTTCGCGTCCGTCGTCGATGAAACTCGACGGCGGGTCCTCGCCTGCACTGCGTATGCTTTCGAGAGCCTCGGGGTTCGACATACGTCCCTCGACGTACATCAGAACCTCGTCGTCCGAACCCGACTCGAACTTGTCGCGCAGGAGGTTGATTTCGCGCACGACGGTGTACTCTCCGGGAGCGAAAGGCTCAGGCAGGCTTTCGATGTACGCGGGCTGTTCCTCGGGCGGAAGGAAGTCTTCTTCTGAGAACGTCGTGTCGACGCCTGTGGCGTAGTACGCAGAGCCTCCTGCGATAACGAGGAAGATAACGAGCGCGACGGCAGGTGCGGGCTTGACGGCGCGTGCGGTGAGCGGCAGTATACGTCCGAGGAGCGACCTTTCCGCGCCGAGCGGCGCGCTCCCGAACTCGGGCAGGTCGTACTTCTCACGGTAACGGTCCGACATGACCTTCGCAGCGGGGAAGAAGACGCCGAAGATGAGAAGGACGAAGAAGATTGAGACTGCGGCGACGACGCCGAAAGTACGTATCGGAGGTAGCGCGCTCGCAAGGTTCGCGCCGAAGCCTATCGCCGTCGTACCCGCGACGATTATGAAAGCGACAGCAAGCTGGTTCGAAGCCGTCGTCATCGACTCGGATATACTCTTTCCGGTGACGCGTTCCTCGCGGTACCTGTTTATCGAGTGTATGCTGAAGTCTATGCCGACGGCGAGGAGTATCGGCGGAAGCGCGACCAAGTTCTCGTTGAAGGGGAAGCCCGCGAGACCCATGAATCCGAGAGTCCAGACAACCGCCATCAGCAGCGAGACGACGCCGAGTACCAAGTCAAACGGGTCGCGGTAGGCTACGATGAGGAAGAGAATGATTAGGAGCATCGCAGCAGGGATGACGATAGAGAGCGAGTCGCCGATTATACGGTTGAACTCGTCGTCTATGATACCCGAACCGAAGACACGTACGTCGCCTCCCTGCGTGTTGACAGTGAACTCCGCCTGCCTCTGTATCTTGGTCATCTCGCCGCCACCGCCTCCGGGACCACCCGTCACGCCGACCTCGACGTTGTGTGTCACGATACCGAGCGCGGCGGACGCCGACGGGTCGCTGGGGTTGAGGTCGTCACTCACCAAGCCGGTGAAACGCGGGTTGTCAGTGAGTTCGCGCACCGCCTCGCGCACCTCCGGTTCCGTCGCCTGCTCCAGAGTTCTCAGCTGTCTTTCGGTAGTCGTCGCGGTCGGGTCTATCTCCTCGGCGACGAGAGACGCGCTTGACCTTGCTGACTCGACACGCAGGTCGGCGTTGCTCTCCATCGCCTTCTGGTTTTCGAGCATACGCACCAGCCCCTTCTTCGAGACGACGTTCTCGCCCGTCTGTATGAGCTGTGTGCTTCCTTGGTTAGGCGCGAAAGGGTCTCCGAACTCGTCGCTGACCTGTTCGATTGCGTCGAACTCGGGCAGGTCTTCAGTAAACTGTTCCGTCCCCGTGTCGGTCGAGACAGCGGTCGTTCCGACTGCGAAGACGACGGTTGCGAGCAGAAAGACAGCGACGACGTAGCCCGATCTCTCGACTATGAGTTCCGAGACGTATGAGACTATCCTGTCGCCGCGTCGCATACACGGAAGGGGCGGTGCGCGCGTTTGAAGCTGACGGATGTATCACTACCGTAACGAGAGCGGAACGACGACGGCGAGAGACGCGGCGTAGAAGACGACGGAGACGAGCCACGACCTCCGAACCAGTCCGGGTACGTCGTCGCCTTCTTCACGGAGTTCGCCGCCGAAACGCGGGAGTACGAAGTAGGCGAAGAAGAAGTAGATGAAGACGCCGACGACACCGACCGAAACGAGGTGTTCGGCTGTCGGCGGCATACCTCCTCCGTCGACCGTGCCGCCCCGTGCGACGACGACAGCCGAGACGACTGCGGCGTACAGAACGCCGCCTGCCATACCTGCGACGTGGTGCACGACTGCGGCGTCTCTCTCCGACACTTCTGTCGGCTTCTTCCGGCGCAGAGCGGCGGCGGCGACGTAAGCCGGTGCGGAGCCGTAGTCAAGGACGCGCATCGGGAGGTTCATGACGACTGCACCGATTAGTCCTGCGGCGACTGAGACTCCGACGAGTTCGGCTGGCATCGTCTGTTGGGTGGCGGCGCGGCGGTATCCGCGTTACGGTCGTCCGTCACCGTCGACTTCCTCACTGGTATACTACATGTAGTGCGATTTCCGATATACACCCTACATATCGGGCATAGGCTTATGTTCGTGGAACGCTTAAACGGGCGTGGAGGGGCAGCGAAGCCGCTTACGCGGCGAACGAAAGAGAAGCCGTCCCGCGACGGTAGCCCTTTCCACGTACCACCACCGGACGCGTGCGTTACCCTTCGTCGCGTCCGGCTTCCCTGATTTCTGACGGCTACAGAAGACGCCGCGACGAGTTTAGCGTGACGAGAAGACTGCTCGTCACCATGGCGAGCGCGGCAAGGAGCGGGTTGAGCAGCCATAGGACAGCGAGAGGTATGGCGACTGCGTTGTAGAAGAACGCCCAGCCGATGTTCTGTCTCGTCCTTCTGCGGGTGGCGTTCGAGAGACGGATGACTGTTTCGAGCTTAGAAAGGTCGTCGTCCAAGACGGTCACGTCAGCGGCGTCCGAGGCGAGTGCTGTTCCCCCTCCCATCGCTATACCGAGGTCCGCTTCCGCGAGAGCGGGCGCGTCGTTGGTGCCGTCACCGACCATGGCGACGGTACCCTCGCCGCGGAGACGTCGCACCGTCTCAGCCTTCGCCTCGGGTGGGACGCCCTCGAATACCTCGTCGACTCCTTCGGCGTCGGCGAACACGCGCGCCGACCTGCCTTCGTCGCCCGTGAGGACGACGACGCGTTTTCCGGCGTCCGCGACCGCCTGCACGACGTCTCGCCAGCCCTCGCGTTCTCGTTCGGCGACGGTCAGGACGCCGCGCGCCTCGCCCGACCAGCCGACTACGACGGCACGTCCGCGTTCCTCGGCTTCTTCGATGCCGTCATCTACCGCAGAGAGGCTCCAGCCCTGCTCCTCGAAAAGAGCGGGCGCGCCGACGAGAACACGGTCGCCGTCTACGACGCCTTCGACGCCTTTCGCGTGCTGTTCGAAGCCCGCGGTCGCTGCCTCTGCGGTGCCGCCGTCCGCAGCCTTCGTCGTACCGTCTCCGTGCGCGCGTACGACGGCTTCTGCGACGGGGTGCGACGACAGACGTTCGACGGCGGCGGCACGTTCGACAGCCGAACCGTCCCCCTCCACGTCGACGACCTCCAGCCGTCCCGTCGTCAGAGTTCCCGTCTTGTCGAAGACGAAGATATCCACGTCTCTGACACGTTCGAAGACCGTGTCGTCGGTGACTACGATACCGCGTTCGACGGCGGCGCGGACACCCGACGCGACGGCGAGAGGCGTCGCAAGACCGAGCGAGCACGGACACGAGACGATGAGCACCGTAAGCGCGGTCAGGACTGCTGTCTCGAAGCCTGCACCCGTTGCGAAACGCAGGACGAACACCGCAGAAGCGAGAGCGAGGACGAGAGGCACGAAGACCGTCGCCAGCCTGTCGGTGAGACGTTGGACGCCCGTGTCGGTGCTCTGTAAGCTCCAGAGAAGGCTGGTGAGACGGTCGAGAGCACTTTCGCCGCCGTCGCCAGCCGCCTCGATGACGACGGCGTCGTTCGTCACGACTGAGCCGCCTACCACGAAGTCGCCTTCGCGTCTGGTTTCGGGTTCGGGTTCACC
>JAQZDD010000376.1 GCA_028751055.1 Euryarchaeota archaeon Ods04
ACGTACCTCGACGATACGTCCGTCATCCTCGCCGTCCTCGCCGACGACGACGGTACCTTCGTCGACCTCCATACGTTCGCCTACGACGAGGCGTCCCTGTATCTCCATGTTGGGTAAGGAGAAGGGGACGCGAATAGTTCTTTTCTTTGCCTGACTACGGAAGAACTCCGGTTCTATGAGTGGAGTCTGCGTCGACGCCCGGAAGAACACCGACACCGAGACGTTCAAGATGCGTGTCGTGGTAGTACGACGAACCGTCAAGAACCGTCTCGTCGGCTACCGACGCGCCGTGTACGGTGCTGTCCTCAAACTCGACATTGGTGCCGGGAGCGTAGACGACACCGCGGAAGTCGGTATTCCTGAAGTATATCGTATTGTCCACCACGCCACCACCCCTACCGGTACGAGCATATACCCTGATTGCATCGGTTTCATGGTTGTCGAATGATGAATCAAAGACAGTAAACACAGCTTGGGAACGCCCTCCTCTGTCGAGATAGAACTCAACCGGATGGCTTCCTTCTACATCTATCTCCACCTCATCAATAAAAACGCGTTTGCCTTCCTGCACAGCAATGCGTACCGGTCCTTGGGTGGTATCGAAGACTACTTCGCCGTCTCCATCCCAGCCCCACCAGTTTATATTATCGTCAGAATAGTAGTCCCCCGAGGATATACGAATGCCTCTGTCTACGAATCCGTCCTGTGGGGCAGGTGAACCCTGCAGATCAGAGATGGTGTCAGTGATACCACCACCCACCCCGGGCGGCGACCGCTCGCTTCCGTCGAACCCGTACTCCAAAACGTCGCCCGTCGTCGAATCGTACAGCGCGGTCTCGACTGCGTCGCCTGTCAGCGTTCCTTCGACGTACTTGACATCGAACGGCGATTCGCCGTCCTCGAAAGGCGGATAGTCGGGTTCGGGTGCGTCGAAGCCCGAGACGGCGAAGAAGATGGAGCCTGCCGAGACAAGAGTCAGTGCAACGACTAAGATTACTCCGACGACGGTGGCGTTCGCGTCTTCTCTACGACGGAGCCGCTTTCGGTTTTCGTTCCCCCTCTCGTGCATCTTCGTGCCGACGGAAACATCCGCACATCTTTAATTTAACTGATTATCTCGTGATATATACCTCTGCGTGGCTAATACCGTGGCACGGAACGTCCCGCCATAGGGTTCAGGTTCGCGCCGTGGTCTGGCTTAGTCCGAAAGAACTCCCGAGACCTGAACCAAGGTCAGTCACGACGGTGTCTAAAGATAGCTCTCGAACGGCTCGACTTCCTCCTTGTGGCTCTCGTAGTATCCCTCCGCCCATTCGAGCATCTCGTCGGTGTCGTTCTCCAAGAGACCGCGCATGATGCCGTCGGAGTCGTACGAGCCTATGTAGACCTCGCCGTCGATTATCGCCATACCGAGCGTGAACTCGCCGTCGTAGACGTAGCTCTGTGTGAGACACGTGTCGATTATGTACTGGAACATCTCTTCCTGACGTGCGAGGAGAGCCTCGGCTATCTTCCTGCTGAAGACGACCTCGGACTCGTCGCTGTCCTCTAGAAGAGCTTTCTGGTATGCTTCGGTGTAGACGTTCGAGACGACGGGTGCGAGTCCCCTGAGTTCGTCACCCTCGTCAAGTGCCTCCAGAAACCGTTCGACCGGCGCGTGCGGGTTGAACGACTCGGCGAGAGTTAGTTCCGACTCCGCGAC
>JAQZDD010000175.1 GCA_028751055.1 Euryarchaeota archaeon Ods04
CCGTCGTCGTCATCGCGCTCGTCGCCGCCGCGCTCGACCGTCCCGAGTTCCTTGACATCGCGCTCGTATACGCGCTTCTCAACTTCGTCCTGAGCTTAGCCGCCGCCAAACTCACAATCGACAGGGGTGACGTGCTATGAGTACGGTCGTAACGGCTCTTGTCGTCATATTCGCCGCCGTCGCCGTCTTCTTCACCTTCGTCGGTGCCGTCGGCGTCTTCCGTCTGCCCGATGTCTACACGAGAGCACATGCGGCGAGCAAGGCGGACACTCTCGGCGCGGGTGCGGGACTCGTCGCCGTCGCGCTGGCTTTCGGCACGGGCAGCGAGGCACTCAAAGCGGCACTTCTCCTCACTTTCATCTACATAACGAACCCGACGGCTGCACACGCGATTTCGCGCGCCGCGTACGAGGATGGTATAGAGCCTTGGACGGTTGAAGGAGCGGAGACGGACGCGACGGAAGCAGGAGGTGATGAAGGATGACTTTCGCGCTCGAAATCGCGCTCGTCGTCTTCGTAGTCGTCTCCGCCGTCGCCGTCGCTTTCCTCCGCGACGTTCTCGGCGCGATAGTCGTCTTCGCCTCCTTCACGCTCGGTCTTGCGATGATATGGGTCATCTTGCAGGCACCCGACGTCGCGCTCACGGAGGCGGCTGTCGGCGCGGGAGTCATGAGCGTCCTGTTCCTCCTGACGGTGGCGAGAACGACGCGTACTGAGGGCGATGAGGGCTACCTCCGACCGGTAAACTTCAAGGCTCTCGCTATCGTGTTCGTCCTCTTCGTCATTCTTCTGGCGACCGTGCCCGCGCTTCCAGAGGTGGGCGACCCGAACGCGCCAGCGGTACAGGAAACAGTCGACGGTGCCCAGACGCCTTACGGCGTCGCAGACGACAACAGGACACCGTACGGTTATTACATCGAACAGACACCGATAGACGCAGGCATACGTAACGCCGTCGCCGCCGTGCTCGTCGTCTACAGAGGGCTCGACACGTTCGGAGAAGCCGTCGTCGTCTTCTCAGCTATCGTCGGCGTGTTAGTCGTCCTAAGAAGGGAGGAAGCAAGATGAGAGACCGAGAGAACACAGGAGGTGAAGAGAGAGAGAAGAAGCCGTACGCCGAGAGCCCCATCATCATGACGTCCGTCCGTGTCGTCTCACCTTTCGTTCTGACGTACGGCATCTTCGTGACGCTCCACGGTGCCAACTCGCCGGGTGGGGGCTTCCAAGGCGGTGTCATCATGGCGTCGGTATTCGTGATGCTCGGCTTCGCTTTTGGCATACGTCCGACGAGCGACTGGGCGGACTACCGTGCAGTCCTCGGCTTGGCGACGGGCGGTGTCGTGCTTTTCGCCGCTGTCGGACTCGTCGCTCTTCCGCTCGGCGGCGACGTTCTCCAGCTAGACGTTCTTCCCATCGCCGTCAAATGGGGCGTCGAACTTCTTGAAGTGGCGATAGGCATGATTGTCGCCGGCGTCGTGACGGGGCTGTTCTTCGTCCTGAGCAGAGGCGGACGCAAGGAGGGTGAGGAGGCATGAGTGCGATGGAGATTGTCGCGCCCGCACTCGTCGATGTCTTCGTCGCGCGTTACTACCACGTCACTTTCATGGTGCTCGTAGCAGTCGGACTCTACATACTCATAGACAGCAAGAACTTGGTCAAGAAGGTCATCGGACTTAACATCTTCCAGATGTCGGTCTTCCTGTTCTTCATCACCGCCGCGTACCAGGACGGTGCCGGTCCCGCGCTCATAGAGGAGGGCGGCGGTCCGTATGCCAACCCGCTCCCGCACGTCCTGATACTGACCGCGATTGTGGTCGGCGTGTCGCTAACGTCGCTCGCGCTCGCTCTCGTCGTGCGTGTCTACGAGGAGTACGGCACGGTTCACGAGGACCGCGTCGAGGAGGTGATGGCGGATGAGTGACTTCGGCTTCTTGCTCGCCGTCGTTATCCTCATCCCCATCGCGGCGGCGACTCTGCCGCTCATAGCGTCGCTGAGGTACGAGAAGGTCGGCTGGCATATCGCAGCGGTGTCGCTCGCGGTCAACCTTGTCCTAACGGCTGTCGCGGTGCGCGCCTTCTTCGTCGACGGTAAGCTCCGACACGAACTCGGCGGTATTCCCGTCCCGCACGGAATCGAACTCGTGATGGACGGTCTGTCGGTGCTCGTCGTCCTTCTCGTCTCGGTAGTTGCGCTAGCCGTTCTCGTACACACACGTACGGCAGGACCGCGTTCAAACGCCTTCTACAGCGCGTACCTGCTCCTGACAGGCGGTCTGCTCGGTGTCTCACTCACGGGAGACCTGTTCAACCTGTACGTCTTCATCGAGATAACAGGATTAGCGGCGTACGCCCTCATAGCGAGCAAGGGCGACGGCAAGTCCGCGTACTCGGCACTAAAGTACATGCTGATAGGCACCGTCGGCGCGTCTCTCTACCTCATCGGCGTCGGCTACGCCTTCATAGCGACGGGCACGCTCAACATGGTCGACCTCTCGGTACAGTTTCAGGAACTCGGCTACGGCGACACGCTCGTTCTCACCTCGTTCGGCTTCATCATCGCAGGACTCGCCGTAAAGACCGCTCTGTTTCCCGTCCATACGTGGCAGCCTGACGCCTACTCCGCGGCACCTTATGGCGTCGCGGGCTACGTCTCGGCACTCGTCTCGACCGTTTCGGCGTACGTCATCGGACGTGTGATACTGACCGTCTACACGACCGACTTCATCGCCGCGAACCCTGTCATCACTTCCGCGCTCGTCTACTTCGGCGCGTTGAGCATCGTCGTCGGTAGCGTCTTAGCGGTGACGCAGGCGGACGTGAAGAAGATGCTCGCGTACTCGTCCGTCTCACAGTTCGGCATGATAGTCGCGGCGTTCGGAATCGCAAACTCCGCCGCGGTCTTCGGCGGCGTTATACAGCTTATCGGACATGCCATCATGAAGGGCGCGCTCTTCCTTGGCGCGGGCATCCTCGCGTACAAGGTCGGCGCGAAGACGGTCTATGACTATGAAGGCATTTCTTTCGAACTACCGTACGCAAGCGCGGGCTTCGCAACTCTCGCGCTCGCGCTCGTCGGCGTCCCGCCCGCTGTCGGCTTCATCGGCAAGTGGTACGTCGGTCTCGGCGCGGTGCAGGGCGGATACTGGATAGTCGCGGTCGTCATCTTCGGTAGCACGCTCCTCACGCTCGCGTACGTCCTGCGTCTCGTCGACAGGATGTACTTCGGTAAGCCCGAAAGAGGGGCGGCGGAGGCTGTCGCCGACGGCGGCGTCTCCGCCTCAACCAAACGCGTCACAGTCGGCATGGTCGCCCTCGTCTGCGTCGCCGCCGTGGTGAGCGTCGTGCTCGGTCCGTCGGCGGCTTGGATAGAGTCACTCCTACGTCTTGAGGAGGTGATGGGATGACAGAGGTAGAATCGATACGTCCGCTCGCCGCGGTTCTCGTCTCCGCGGTGGCAACGTTCCTGATAGTAGCGTCGTACAGAAGACCGAACGTCCGCGAGGCTTGGACG
>JAQZDD010000042.1 GCA_028751055.1 Euryarchaeota archaeon Ods04
AGAAGGATTATGAGGAACAGGAGCGGTGCCGCGATGAAGACCGTCGTGTAAACCTCGCCTAAGAGACCAAGGTTCTGAACGAACTCCTCCTGTTCGTCCTTCGCCCTCTCGAAGTATCTCTCGCTCTCGTCGTGAAGGAACTTGGTTATGTCGCCGCCCGAGTCGATTGTGCTCAGCAGGTCGTCGAAGAAGCTCTTCATGTTGTCGCTCGGTGTCGTCCTGCGCGCGTTCGAAAGAGCAGTCGGGAGAGGGGTGCCGAACTCATCCATGTCGCGCACTACCGTCTCGAACTCGTTCGCCACCTCGCCGTAGACATCCTCGGAAAGCGCAAGCTCCCTCATAGCGTCTATTATCGAGGTTCCGCCGCGTGTGAGAGCGTACATGAAGACCACCGCATGGGGCAACATGACGTTGATGTTACGTGCGCGCTGGTCCGCCCTCAGACGTGGGTGGTAGTACATAGCCAGCCACGTCGAGACGCCGAACAGCACAGCCGTCGAGAAGGATATCAGAACGCCCTGTATCGGTGTGCTGTAAGCCGAGGCGAACGAAGCTGTCGAACCCGTAAGCGCGAAAGGCGACCTGAGGTCGTCGAGCGCGCCCGAAGAAGCGAGAAGATAGGTCGTGACGAAGCCCACGAAGACGCCGAAAGCCGCGCCCGCCACCGAGTAGCCGAAGGCTCTCGAAAGGTAGACATCGTACGGTACGCCTATACGTGCTTGGTTGAGATGCCTACGTAGGTCGGCGTACCTGTCGGACCGCGACCGGAAGTAGCCGCGCACGAAGCCGTACGGTCCTCCGACATGTGTGACGCTACGTGTCCGTCTGTGACTTCTCCGTAGCATCCATCCGAGGAAGTCGGAGAGCGTGAGGACGATGTCGGCAAGACGTTCCTTCGCGCCGACCGGCGTGGCGTCGGTTTCGGCTTCCGAGCCGTTGTTTTCGGCTGCCTCAACGCTCATCGACGACAGCCTCCTCTACCGCCACCTCCAGAACCTCTTCGGCGTCGAGCGTTCCTTCCCTGATACCGTCGACCACCCAGTCCTGGTCGTGCCAGAACATATGTATCATGCTACCGACCTTCTCGTGGTCGGTCGTCTCGTCTTCGACTAGGAACTCCAAGACCTCCCTACGCCGTCTTAGCTCCTCTTTGAGACGGGCTTTGTCCCAGCCGTTCGTCTTGGCTATCTCCTGTAGAAGCAACGACTCCGCAAGCATCCTGTGTTCGTCGGTCTTTGCGTCCCACCGGAAGACGGACTTAGTGCGTATGGCGTCACCCTTGCCGCTTTCGTATATTTCGACTATCTCGCTGTTCCTGCGCACCCTCTTGCCGTCGTGGAATATCTGCTTCTGCACCGAAACGATGTCGAGTGCGCGAACCATCCTCCGCGGCACGTTGAGGGGGTCGTTTTCGAGCCGGTCTATCAGAGAGTCGACAGAGTCTGCGTGGAACGTCGTGTACGACGTGTGTCCCGTAGCGAGTGCCTGAAAGAACGTCAGAGCAACCTCCGGCTGTGCCCTTATCTCGCCCACGAGTATGTGCTCAGGACGCTGTCTGAGTGCCGCCTGAAGTAGGTCGTACATGTCGACATCGCCGCGCTCACCTGCCGCGAACGGCTGTCTCGTAACGCTCTGTATCCAGTTGTCGTGTGGTAGCTTTATCTCACGTGTGTCCTCTATAGAGACGACCTTGCTCTTGGGCGGTATGAAGAACGAGACTGCGTTCATGCTCGTCGTCTTTCCCGACGCCGTGCCGCCCGCAAAGACCAACGACTTGTTGTTCTCGATGCAGAGCCAAAAGTACGCCATCTGCTCCAACGAGAACGTGTTCCAACGTATCAGGTCTACAGGCGTGATGGGCACGTCGGCGAACTTGCGCACCGTGAAGTTGGAGCCACGCGTGCTTATGTCGTCTCCAAGCGTCAGCTGTACACGCGAGCCGTCGGGCATGCTCGTGTCGACGAGCGGGTTCGAGACGGATATGTGACAGCCGCTCTTCTGCGCCATACGGACTATGAAAGAGTTGAGAACGCTCTCCCTATCGAACGCGACGTTCGTCATCAGGTCACGGTAGTTGCGGTGGTAGACATAGACAGGGACATCTACTCCGTCGCAAGATATGTCCTCGATGTTCCTGTCGCGCATAACCGCGTCTATCTTGCCGTGTTCCGCGAAGTCGCGTCTGATGTAGTAGTATATCTTGTGTAGCGAGCCGTCCGACATCCCTCCGCTGTACTCGGATATTAGCTCCTCGGAGACCTGCTTGAACTTCTCCTTGCGGTCTTCCCCTTCCTCAACGTCAACGTAAGTGATGACATCACGCAGAATTCCTGTCAGGTCGTCCCTGACGTACTCCTCGAACTCGTCCATCTTCGGCTCCACAACATGGTAAGTTTCGTCCCTCTTCTCGTCGTCGCGGAGCACCGAGACGTACGCGAACGGCTTGTTGACCCAGTAACGCTCGACCTCGTCGTGTTCGTCTAAGTAAGAGAAGTCGAAGAACGAGTCTTCTAGAAAGTCGTCAGACGGCACGCCCCACGGGTACGTGTCGTCGGTCTCCTCAAAGTACTCCTTGAGTTCCTCCACGACAGCGTCCCGGCTGCCTACCTTGGGTATCTCGTTCGCGGCGTCGACAGGCAGTTCGGCTACCTGTACGTCCGCGTCCAGTTCCTCTATCTCCGGTTCGGCTTCGGTCGCCTTTCCTGCCTTTTCTGATGCTTCTTCTGTCGCGGTCTCGCTTTCTGTCACAGTCTCAGTTGTCTCCGTGTCCTTCCCTGCCACCCCCTCTATCGCCGACGGTGGCAGTTCCTCGGTACGGTTCGGCTCAGCCTCTCCGCCCCCCGTGTACTCTGACATATGTTCACCCACAGCCTACAACGCTTCAATTCTATAAATAGATGCCGTTGTAGATTCAAAATACCAACCGAAAGTAAATGGAGATAAACGATTATACAATAAATGTCCTGTAGTTACTTTCTTCTGACTATGATGTGGTAAAAGAAGAGGAGAACACACTATCTAATGTTTAGTTTCGTTTTCATCCGGAACACAACGCCGGAATCCGCTGAATAGTAAACTAAGCGTGCCGACGAACGACCTGCCCTACTCGTATACCCAGCCCTCGAAGTCCGCCTCGTAGTCCGTCTTCTCGTCTTCGTCGAAGTAGATATCTATCTCGCGCTCCGCGCTCTCGGGTGAGTCGGCGGCGTGCACACAGTTACGTCCTATGTCGAGCGCGTAGTCACCGCGTATCGTTCCGGGTGCGGCTTCCTTAGGGTCGGTCGCGCCTATCATGTCACGGACGACGCTTATCGCATCCTCGCCCTCGACGACCATCGGAACGGCGGGACCGCTCGTGATGAACTCTACGAGGTCGTCGTAGAACCCCTTGTCCTCGTGTTCTGCGTAGTGCGCCTCGCCCTGTTCCTGTGTCGGCGTCAGTAGCTTCATGGCGACGAGCTTCAGACCGCGGTCTTCGAGCCGTCCGACGATTTCGCCTACGAGACCGCGCTGGAACGCGTCGGGCTTCACCATGACGAACGTGCGCTCGTGGCTCTCGCTCATTTTCCTACTCCTCCGCGTCCTCTTCCTCTATCTCGGTCCATTCGACGTCGCGCGCCGGACGACCAAGTTCTGAGTTCTTTAGACACTTCGAGTCCTTGAACCACAGCCTCTCGCCGTTGTTACGGACGAGCAGTATGCCCGTCCCCGGCTCTATCTCCTCGCCGCTGTACGAGCACTCATTCTTCTCCATCGTTACCTCAGGTTCTCGACCTTCTCAACCGTCTCGTCCACCTGTTCGCTCGCCTCGCCCGCGTCCGTGATGACGGCGGCGGCACTACCAACGTCGAGACCGACAGCGTGCCCTACGTCGTCCTGCTGGCTGACATAGACGAACGGCACGTCCTTCTCGTCGCAGAGACCGGGCAGGTGGAGCACGATTTCTTCGGGCTGTACGTCCTCGGCGATGACGACGAGCTTTGCCTCGCCGCGTTCGACCGCCTTCGTGACCTCGTTCGTTCCTTTCTTGACACGTCCCGTGTCGCGTGCCGTCTCTACGGCGTCAAGTACTCTCTCTTCCAACTCTTCCGGTACTTCGAACTTTACGTATACTGGCATATCTTATGCACCTCGTTCAGCGCTTCCGCGCTTCATTACGCGGCTGAGCGTGGCGGAGGTAGTCGTCTACGTCGCTTATATCTTCTGAAACTTACCTGAAGCCGAAAGGGACGTTTCCGTCGTTGTCGTGGAGAAAATCGACAGCCTCTTCTACATCACCGAGACGGATGTTCTCGCGGTGACTGCCGCCGTATGCTTCTATCGAAGCTTCGTTCGCAGGTAGCATCTCGTCACGTATGAGCTGTTTTCCGCGTCCTCTCGCATGACTCGGTAACGCGTAGCTCACCGTCTTGTCTATCGACCACTTGTGGTCGCCGACAACGCGTTTCCGTAGTAGCTTCTCCACGATACGGCACTTGATTTCGGTGTCGTCCAAGTTAGCCGTAGTTACGCCGCGTGAATAATAAGCTTTTGCATGAATCGAACAGGTATGTGTTATGAGCATAACACTTATGCTATAGGCTACGTATTTTTGATGCAGTCTACCTATGTCCACCACTCAATCTGACAAAGAACCCACAACAGAAAACAAGTCCGCCCCCCTCGAAGCCCTGTTCGGCGACACGGCACGCGCGAGCATCGTCGGTGCGTTCGTCGCGGAGCGCGGACGCGAACTGTCGGTCAGCGACGTGGCACGTCTTGCCGAGGTTTCGCGCTCGACTGTCTACCGACACATAGACGACCTGCGCGCGCTCGGCGTCGTGGAACACACACGAGACGGAGACGCAGGACACTCGCCGCGGTACACGCTCTCGGACACCGAAGTCGCGGAGCTATGCTACAGACTTGAAGGCGCGACGCTGAAGACGTTGCTGGAGAACGAAGGCGAACTTTGAGTTTCCGTCGAGTAATGAACTCCTGTCGAGAATGAACCTCCGGCAAGAACAGAAACTTCCACCCGAAACAAAGGGGTGTACGACCCGAGTTAGCGTGCCGCGGCGGCGACGCGCTCGACCTCTTCCTTCTTGCGTATAGCAGAGCACTCGACGTCGTAGTTCGCCGCGCTGATTATCTCGTCCGCAACGATTTCGTATGCGTCGCGCTCCGACTTGTACGAACCCGCCTCGACGGCGTCGGCGATGAACTTGAGCGACTGGTCGACGCGTCTCTGCGGCGCGACATCGACAGCCTTGGGGACGCTGATTCCGCCGTACTTGAGCGTCACAGTCTCCTCGCGTGGTCCTGCGTTCTCAACCGCGCGCACGAGAACCTGAACCGGATTTTCGTCAGTCCTGCTGTGTATCTCGTCGAAGGCGTCGCGGACAAGGCTCATCGTCTTCTCCTTCTTCCCTGTGTTCTCGCCCGTCTGCATCAGCCTGTTGACGAGCCTCTCGACGATGCTTATCTCGCTCTTTGCGAACTGCTTGTCGGCGTGCCGCCCCATCGTGTTTGCGACGGGCGTTATCGTGATGTATCTCTCGGTCGAACGGTCGGCGAACTCGATGTCGTCGATTTCCCACTTGCCGAAAAGCTTCGCGCCCGTCATCTTACCGGCTTCTCCTTGTTTCCGCGCACCATCTCGATGAGCGCGACACCGTTTATCTTGTTGACCTTGTAGTTGACGCCCGACAGGTCGCCCATCGCACCGCCGCGCGCACCGCCTATGCCCGAAATCGTCACTTCGTCGTGCTCGTCGATGAACGATATCGCGCCGTCGCCGGGGCAGAACGCCGTGACCTGCTTTCCGTTCTTGATTAGCTGGACACGGACGCATTTACGGATAGCCGAGTTGGGCTGCTTCGCCTCGATTCCGACCTTTTCGAGCACGATACCGCGTGCCTGCGGCGCGCCGCCGAGGGGGTCTGTCTTCTCCTGAAGACCGCGCGCTCTCCGTGCGTACGTCCTGTCCTTCCATCTGTTCTTCTGTCTGTCCTTCTTGAGCTTCCTTGCTGCGTACTTTCCGTTACCCATTTTCGTTCTTGGCGTCTCTAACCCGTCGGGCAACATAAACCAAATGGTTCTGTTCCGTCGGAAGCGTGGAGTTGAGTCGGGGAGAAGGTCTGTGACCGCAGTATGGTCTACAGCATATGTCGGGACATCCCACGACAAAGTCTGTCTAAGCCAGTAAAATATACTTTTTTGTGAGATATACGGCGGTGTTCAGATAAGCGGGGATATATTACAGTAAAGAACGTTTATTTTACTGTAAGTTATGCCACCCGAAGGCTATCATGCGATTACAATCGACGAAGAGACGTTCGAACTGTTGACTCAGGTAGTGGTAAAGTACAACTGCGACAGCATAGCTGAAGCAATCGAAAAATCAGCAACCGTCGCTCTGGAGCAGGACGAATCTGACCTCGCTCAAATCTTGGCTGAACTCCTTAATGACTGAACTTACAGTAAATCTACCTCACTTTACTGTAAAACTACTCTCTTATCTGAACACTACCAGATATACCGCACGAAAGTTTAAGGTAGCGTGCTTTTCTGTTACGCCCATGGGACAAAGGCTGTCCGTCGCGTTAGTCTGCTTGGTAGCGTTTGCAATAGTCGTTGGCGTCGGTACCGTCGCCGTCGCCACTCCCGGCGGAGGTCCGCCCGGAGACGCGGGCAACGGAGACGGCGGTCCACCGGACGACGTGCCCGGCGACGCCGACACGGACGAACTGAACAACACGTATCCTGACTTCTTCGACGAGGTAGACGAGTCGAACCTTGACGCCCTCGAACCGCTCGAACAGCGCGTCTGGGCAATGTTCAAGATAGAGAACACCGAAACCGACCGTCCGCCGGAGGCGAACGCGCAGTACGACGCTGTCACCCTGCTGAACGAGACGGTCCGCTTGCACCGAGAGGACGACTTACGGCGAGTTGAGCCGGTTGAGGCGTTCGACAAGTCGCATAGGGCGTTGAGACGCGCGAACGTCCTCGAAGACGAGGAGGCTGTCGAGCTTTCGAGCCTCGCCGTTCTGAAAGCCAACCGCAAAACCGCGGAGCTTGCTGTCGAGGAAGCAGCCGCTGTCCTCGAAGAAGAGGAGGCAGGGAAGAACAGAGCCGATACGCATCTCGAAAACGCACGCGACGCCCTTGACCGCGCCGAGGACAAGGCGGAGAATCGCGGCGGACAGCCAGCGGCGGTAGCGCGCGCGAACGCCGTGAAGGAGTACGGCAAGGCGTGGGAACACGCACAGAGGGTCGTGGACGAGGTTGACGAACAGACATCTCCGCAGTTAAGGATAACGACGAATCCGGAGAACTACATACTACGTGAAGGACATCTCGAACTACCCCTGCAGGCGGTCGTCACCGACACGAAGCCGTACGAGATAGACCAAGCCACAGTTAGGGTGAACGGAGAGGTACTGGACACGTACGAATTAAGCTCAGGAACAGCACCCGGTTCGAAGGCGGCTTTCTCCGATATAATAGAACTCGATGAAACAGAGAACGTCATCGAGGTCTCCGTAGACCACGATGGCGAAAGGGTTAAGGACGAGATAGCCGTTGAGGCTCCAGGCTTCGCCGACGACACGTACGAGATAACCGTCGAAGACGAGACTTCGGGCATCTCGGTGGACGTGACCGGTGAAGGGATACAGCCGCGTGATATCAGAATGACGGAGGC
>JAQZDD010000116.1 GCA_028751055.1 Euryarchaeota archaeon Ods04
AGTACGGAGCTTTCTGGTAAAGAGGACAGCAGCTTTCAGTTTCCGCCCGCCATCTTCTCTAACCTCTTCTTCCCGTTCTCGGGTCCGCGCGCGATGAGCGTGTCTCCCGCCTCCACATCCGTCTCCGAGGTGGGGCTGTAGACCCATTCGTCGTCGGCGCGGTGCACAGCCATGACGTACATCCCCGTCTCCGACTCAACGAGAAGTTCGCCAAGCGTCTGCCCCTCGAGTTCGCTTCCCTCGGCGACCTTGATGCCTGCTATCATCTCGTTGCTCTCACGTATCGCCTGTGCTATGACGGGATGAAGGTCTATGTCGCGCATTACGACGTCGGCGATTTCGAGCGCGGCGTCGGCGATTACCTCCGCCGAGGTGGCGAGGTGCAAGAGACCTCTCAGTTCCGTCACGTCGTCGACACGTCCCGCGGCGTCGAGCACCCACTCCTCCAAGTCCTTCTTGAGACGGTCGGTCTTGGATTCGAGAGCCTGTACCTCGGTCGCTACCTCCTCGCTTTCGAGAAGGAGCGCGCTGTACGCAAGCCCGACGGCAAGTTCGGACGTGTTCTTCAGGTCGACGATTCCCGTGACCGCGCGGTCGAGGTCCTCGATGTCGCTCGGTACCGCGCCCTCACGGTGCCACGCACGCCGTGTCGCACGTTCGTAGACCTCGTCGACACCGACCTCAGGTCCCTCACCGAAGATAACGTCGCCTCGGAGAAGCTGGGTGTCGGAGCCGGGAGCGAATATCCAGTCCGTGTCGCGTTTTATTGCGAATACTTGGACACCCGTGTTGGTCTCTAGGTCGATGTCTTCGAGCGTCCTGCCGCCGAGTTCGCTCTCCTCGTCGATTTCGGCGCGGAAGACGACCTCGTTCGCCTCGGGAAGCGCGCTTCTGAGTTCGTCGGGCAGTCCGACTTCGAGCGTCAGTACGCTCGCTATGTCGTCCGCCGCGTTGGCTATCTTCTCGGCGGCACCCACGACCTGAAAGATGCCCACCAACTGTTCGGCGTCACGCGGGTTACGTGCCGCGAGCATCAAGGAGATGTGGGCGTGGTACCGCAGCACGTTCATATGCTCCTCAAGGTCGAGTACCTCCTTCGCAATCTCGCGGTTCTCGTACAGCACCGCCGAGTACGCAAGGTCGACCATAAGCTCCGAGGTGTCCTTCATCTCCGCCACGAGGTTCTTGACGCTCCGTGGCTCGTACTCTATCTCGTCGGTCTTCATTATCCGTAGTTCACGGAATGCACGCATAAGTCTTTGGCGTACAGATGGGCGTGAACCGAGGCGTCGTGCGACTGGGAAAGAGTTATCTTTGAGGTTGCGTACATTCTATCTGTGTCCGTACTCAAAGACGCCGCGCATATCTACAAGGAGTCTTTAGGTGTCCTGATAATCGCGCTCGGCGGTGGTGTCTTCGCCGGCGCGGTACTCGGCGGCGAGGGCATGCTCGAAGGCTTCGACAGCTACCCCGGTCTTCTTCTTCTCGTGCCCGCCTTCCTTGCTACACGCGGCAACGTCTACGGCGCGCTCGGCGCGCGGATATCGAGCGGTCTTCACCAAGGTCTCGTTGAGCCGCGTTTCGAGTGGAACAGAAGGCTCAGGAACGCCGTCGTCGCGTCTTTCATAAACGGCATCTTCATCTCCGTATTCATCGGCTTCTTAGCGTGGGGCATGATGCAGATACTCGTCTCTCTCGGTGTCCGTGACGACTCCGCCGCACTCGTCGAACTCGTCGGTATCACGTTCATCGCCGGTACGCTCACGTCTGTCGTCCTGATATTTGGCTTGCTCCTCCTCATATTCGCTGGCTACAGATACGGTCTCGACCCCGACAACCTTGTCGGACCTATAGTGACGACGCTCGGCGACATCTTCGGCGTTCTCTTCCTCTTCTTCGCCGTCGTCACCGTCGGGGTGATACTGTGACACAAGGTCTCATACCCGGCGGCTCGCTCGGCACTTGGGAGACACGTTCGATAGTGGCGACGATGATACCGATACTCATCGTGCTGTCGATACTCGAAATGGGTTCGGGTCTGGTGCTCGAAGCACTCGAAGAGACTTATCTGGCGAACCCTACGCTTCTGGTTCTCGTGCCCGTCATGATAGACATGGGCGGCAACCTAGGCGCGATTCTCTCGTCGCGTCTCTCGACACGCCTTCATCTCGGCACGCTCGACTTCTCGGTGCGCGACAGGGCGATACTCGCAAACGTCGTCGCAGTTATCGCTCTCGCGGCGACGATATTCGTGATAATGGGCTTCGCTGCGTGGGGCGTAGGGTTCATCATAGGCGGCGAACTGTCGCTGGAGACGCTGATGACGATATCCGTCGTCAGCGGCATGTTACTCGCAGTAATCGCTATCTTTCTGAGTATCTCGATGACCTTCGTATCCTACAAGATGGGACTCGACCCCGACGACACCACGATACCCATCGTGACGAACGTCTGCGACATACTCGGCGTTCTGATACTTTCGGGCGTCGCTATCGTGGTTCTGTAGCAGTCGCCGTTTTTCATCCGTCGCCAATTGGCTCAAGATACTCGACGAGTTCCTCAACCACTTCCTGAACGAACGCCTCCGAAAGCCTTCCCTGTATGCGCACGATGGCGTCGTGTTTCGGAGACGCTACTGTCCACGGCGACGCGTAACTTTTTCTGGGCATACCTCCGTTTAGCCAGTCGTCCTCTGTGATAGGTACGCCGCCTTCGTGCGGTGTGGTCGTGATAGTGACCGTCATGTACTCCTCGTCGCCGAACGGATGTCTTTCGTTGTTGAGTATCAGCCACGGTCGTGGACTCTCGCCTTGCTTGAACGGGTCAGGTCCCCAGACAACATCGCCGCGTTCGTAGGTCATTCTTTGTCGGCGGCGTGTTCGAGCCACTCGTCCATGTCCTCCTCACCGAACCGCTCGTTCGCCGCCTTCGCCGTCTCTCTGAAGGACGACTCGGAAGCCAGACGTTCCTTGTCACATATCGCCCAGTAGTTCCCTTTGTGACGCACTAAGCCTCTCTCTTCGAGACGTGAGAGAACCACGCTGATGCTCCCTTTTTTCACGCCTGTCGACTCACGTATCTCGCTCTGCGTGAACGCCTTGTCGGGGTTCTCGGAAAGGAACCTCAACACGCGGTCTGCGTTCGTCTCTTTCGTGAGTTCCTCTTCGTCGCTCTCCTTGAACTCATCAAGGTCTATCGGCATACGTGTATATGATGTATTCGAAGTATTAAGTGTATGGTGTAGGTTCCGCGCTATCCTCTGAAAGCACGCTCTCCCGTCAGGTCAGCACCCAAGATGAGGCTGTGTACGTCGTGGGTCCCCTCGTACGTGTAGACTGTCTCGATGTTGGAGAGATGGCGCATCGGAGAGTAATCCGACGTTATACCGTTTCCGCCGAGCATCTCGCGCGCGGTACGTGCGACACGCCGTGCGGCGCGGACGTTGTTACGTTTCGCCATCGAGACGTGTTGGGGGCGCAGGTCGCCGCGCTCCTTCAGCTCCGCAACCCTGTGTGCGAGAAGCTGTGCCTTGGTGATACGTGTAGCCATCTCGGCTATCTTCTCCTGCTGCATCTGGAACCCCGCGATAGGGCGTCCCCACTGCTCGCGCTCCTTCGCGTAAGCGACGGATTCCTCGTAACAGTCGCGCGCCGCGCCGACCGCGCCCCACGAGATGCCGTAACGTCCCTGTGTGAGGCAGGAGAGAGGTCCGCGCATGCCTTCGACGCCGGGAAGGACGGCGTCTTCCGGGACGCGTGCGTCGTCAAGATGCACCTCGCCCGTTATGGAGGCGCGCATCGAGAGCTTGCCCTTCATACGGTTCGTCTCTACGCCGTCCGTCTCTGTCGGAACTATGAAGCCGCGTACGTCCCCTTCGCCACCTTCGGCGCGCGCCCAGACGAGCGCGAAGTCAGCGATAGGCGAGTTCGTAATCCACGTCTTCGAGCCGTTGAGAACGTACTCGTCGCCGTCCTTGCGTGCGGTCGTCTCCATCGCGCTCGGTTCGGAGCCGTGTGCGGGTTCCGTCAGACCGAAGCACCCGATTTTCTCGCCCTTGCCGAGAGCGGGCAGGTACTTCTCCTTCTGCTCCTCGGAGCCGTAAGCGTGTATCGGGTACATGACGAGCGAGCCTTGGACGCTCGCCATCGAACGCACACCCGAGTCGCAGGCTTCGAGCTCCTGCATCACGAGACCGTACGACTTCTCGTCGACGCCGGGCAGCCCATAACCGTCGATGTTTGGAGCGTAGAAGCCTAACTCGCCCATCTCCTCTATGATGTGCTCCGGAAACTCGCCGCGCTGGTAGTAGTCGGCTATCTCGGGCTTGACCTCGTTCTCCACGAACTCGCGCGCCGTGTCGCGTACCCGCCGTTGCTCCTCGTTCAGGTCTTGCTCAAGGTCGAGGTAGTCGAGCATAACGAGCCTATGAGGACAGAACGGTAATACCTTCCGGCGGGACGAGAACAGCCGCGGCGACGACCGTGACGTGCTTGTCGTCGTCCTCGTGGGCGGACGCGCTCGCCTCG
This sequence comes from Euryarchaeota archaeon Ods04, assembly GCA_028751055.1. Classification (GTDB taxonomy): domain Archaea; phylum Halobacteriota; class Halobacteria; order Halobacteriales; family Halorutilaceae; genus Halorutilus. Next base: position 4,527 of record JAQZDD010000116.1, read on the forward strand.
ACGTTGAACGAGTCGACGACTTCACCTGTCGAGTCGGAGGTTTCGACCATCTCACGTGCGAGCGTCTCCGCCGAGTCGCCTACCGCTGTGTCGTCCTCCTTGCCGTCTACGTCGTCCGTCTCCGCCGGCTCCGCGTGGTCGCGCACGTCGCCTTCGGCTCCGCGCCAACTGCCGCTTCTCTCGACGAAGTAGCCGTGCCCTTCGTCGGTGCGTGCGACGCCAACCGC
>JAQZDD010000047.1 GCA_028751055.1 Euryarchaeota archaeon Ods04
GAAAGTATGTACGTCGTTCTCGGAGTCGCCGACAGCGACGAACTCCGAAAGGTCGAGACCGAGCCTTTCGGCTACATCGACGAGACCCTGACCCTTGTCCACGTCGGGCGACTTGACGTGGTAGGCATACCCCGTGTCGAGCACCTCCAAGCCGTGTTTCTCGGCTACCTTGTCTATCCGCGCACGGTCACGGTCGAGCGGCAGAGCGATCTCCGTCTCGCGCCACCGGTTGACGATGTCGGTCGGACCCCATCCGAGGTCGCCGTCGGGCGCGTACTCCTCGACGAACGCGCTCAGACCCTCGGCGTCACCGAGCATCCGCATCTCTCCTTCTGCGTACGTTATGCCGCCCGTCTCGGCGACGGCGTTCTCCGGTACGCCGACGTAGCTACAGAGCGAGACTGCGTTCGGCAGAACCTTGCCTGTGCAGGCGACTACCGTGTCGGCGGCGCGCAACGGTTCGAAGACGCGCGGGTCGAGCGCGCCGCTCCCGTCGCCGCGTGTCAGCGTACCGTCTATGTCGACAGCAAGATTCACTTCGTCCTCGTGCTCACTCGGGCTTCAGACCTTCTTCCTTTATCCGCAGAACCGACTCGCCGTCGGGCAGGTTGGGCGCGTCAACCAACTTTATGATACGTTTGTCCTTCTTGCTCTTGCGTATGTAGATACGGAAGGTCGACGTATGTCCAAGGATGTTGCCGCCGACGGGCTTCGTCGGGTCGCCGAACATCGAGTCGGGGTTCGACTGGACTTGGTTCGTCACGACCGCGGCGGCGTTGTGGAGCGACGCAACACGGAGTATGTCGTGCATGTGCTTGTTGAGCTTCTGCTGTCTGTTTGCTAAGTTGCCACGTCCGACGTACTCCGCGCGGAAGTGCGCCGTAAGCGAGTCGACTGCAAGGAGACCGACGGGAAAGTCGGTGTCTTCGAGGTCGTCGGCTATGTCGCGCGCCTTCTCGGCGAGCAGAATCTGATGGTTCGAGTTGAACGCCTTTGCGACGTGTATCCTGTCCAAGAACTCGTCGACAAGGTCGTCGAGAACCTCGTTCGCTTCGTCGGAGAGGTCGCTTATATCGGCATCAAGCTCTAACTCCTCGACATCGTCCTTCGTGTAGTCAAGGTCGCGCCTCACTACGTCTTCGAGTATCTCGCCTTCGAGACCTTTGACCATCTGTGCCACCCTCTCGGGACGGAACGTGTCCTCGGTGTCGATGAAGACCGCGCTCTGTCCGAGACCGCCGTGCTCCTCGGGAAGCTGGACGTTGACCGCCAACTGGTGCGTGAACTGGCTCTTTCCGCTCCCGAACTCGCCGTAAGTCTCCGTGATAGACTGCGTCTCCATGCCTCCGCCGAGCATTCTGTCGACCTCGGGCACGAGAGTCTTGAGCTTACCTATCTTCTGCCTCTGCTCTAAGAGCTGTGCCCCTGTCTCGAAGCCGCCGACGTCCGCCTCCTGACGCGCCGCACGTATTATCTTTGCCGCTGTGTTGTCTCCCACACCTGCGTTCTCCGAAAGCTCACCCGGACTTGCAACCGCCACCGACTTAATCGTGTTGTAGCCCGCGTCCTGTAGCTTGTCGGCTGTAGCAGAGCCTACCCCGCGTAGCTGTTCTAAGTCTTCGCTTGAACTCATCGGGCTTCATAGCCCGCGAACCTGTTTAAACCTTTACAGAGACTTGCGTGCCTAAGCAGGGCGACATATCCGGAACACATGACGTTTATGCCCGTCGAAGACGTATATCAGGTGATGGAATCAGCATCGGCATCCGTCCCCTGCCCCGAGTGCGGCGCGCCCACAGCCGAGGGCGAACTCTGCGACGAGTGTTACGCCGACGACACCGACCCCCTCTCGGTGCCCGATGAGGTCGTCGTGCGTGTCTGCGCTAAATGCGGCTCGTACGTCCGCGACGGCGGCTGGACATCGCACGACGAACCCCTTCCCGACGAGGAACTTGCTGTCGCCGCCGTGAAGGACGCTCTCGGTCTGCACGTCGAGGCGCGCGAACCGCGTGTCGCCGTGGGTGTCGAGAGCCGTGACACCAACACGCTCGAAGTCGAGGTAGAGGCGGTCGCTTACGTACGCGGATACCGTGTCGAGGACGAGCGCGCCGTACGCGTGCGTCTCGACTACGAGACGTGTCCGACATGCGCCAAACGTTCGGGTGGCTACTACGCGGGCGTCGTGCAGATACGTGCCGAGGGACGTGAACCGACCGACGACGAGATGGACCGCGCGCTGGAGCACGCCTACGGAATCGCGGGGCGCGACTACGGAGACCGCGACACGTTCGTGACCAAGACCGAGGAGGTACGCGGAGGACTCGACATCTACATGAGCACCAACGTCTCCGGGATGCAGATAGCACGTAACATGACACAGGAGTACGGCGGAAGCTACGACGACTCCGCGACGCTAGTCGGTGAGAAGGACGGCGAGGAGCTATACCGTGTCACTTACGCCGTCACGCTCCCCGAGTTCGTGCCGGGCGACGTCGTCGATGTGGACGGAACGCCGCTTCTCGTGACCCACAACGACGACGTTCTAAAGGGTATCGACCTCCGGACGGGCGACCGTAAGTCGTTCTCCGACGCGTCGCCCAAACGTCTCGGACGTGCCGCCGACGCGGAGCCGACGACCGTCGTGAGCGTATCGGAGGACGACGACGAGATGCAGGTGCTTGACCCCGAGAGCTACGAGACGGTGACGATACAGCGACCTCCGTTCGTCGTCGTTTCACAGGGTGAGCAGGCCGAGGTCGTTTCGACGGAGAAGGGCGTCTTCCCCGTCCCACCATCCGAATCAAACAAGAACTCTTAATTGAATCGTCGCGCTTTCCCCTGTAATGGCAGTTTGGGACAAGCTAGCGCATCCCTCCGACTACGTCGACGATGTTGACTACTCGGAGCACTCATCGAAGAAGCTCATAGCTGTACCGCTTGGTATACTCGGTCTCGCGCTCCTCGTTCTCCTCGTTCATTTTCTTCTGACAGGACTTCCCGTCAGCCTCGGCTTCGAGTTCACGGGAGGCGTCTCGCTTCAGATGCAGACCGACACGCCCGTCGACCAGATTGAACAGGACTTCTCGAACATAGAAGGCGTGCCCGCACCCGACAGCGTTCAGGCTATCTCGGGCGGCGCGATAGTGCGTTACCAGCCTCTTGACGACGACCAGATGGGCGAACTGCAGGACTTCCGAGACGACGAGTATCCGGACGCGTCTATAGAGATGGTAAGCCCGGCACACGGTCTGTCGTTGCTCTACCAGAGCATCGGCGCGGTTCTGTTCGCCTTCCTGCTAATGACTTTCGTAGTATTCGCTTTCTTCAGGACGTTCGTGCCTTCGATGGCTATCGTGGCGAGCGCGGCGAGCGACATGATAGTGCCTATCGGCGTAATGACGCTGTTGGGCATAGACGTGACTCTCGGCACGATACCCGCCATACTCCTCATCATAGGATACAGCATCGACTCCGACATACTTCTGACACGGAACACGCTCACGGGCAGACGTAAGAAGTTCTACGAGAACGTACGGAACGCTATGCGCACGGGTGTCACGATGACGACCACGTCGATGGCTGCGATGGCTGTGATGGCTGTGAGTGCGCACTTCTTCGCAATCTTCATACTCCGCGACATAGGCATCATACTCTTCTTCGGACTCGGCATGGACCTGATAAACACGTACATGATGAACGTCGCCATCCTCCGGTGGCACGTCTTAGACAGAAGGGGGCTGAGATAAGATGGTGAACTACGCAAGACTCGCAAAGGACTGGCGTATCTGGCTCCTCGCTGTAGTGCTGATATTCTCAGTGGTAGGTCTCGTCCCGATTGGCGAGGACCCCGATGCGATAGACGACGACAGGGATAGGGGACTTACCGCGCTAACGTTCGGTCTCGAACTCGAAGGTGGAACCTTCGTACAGTTATCGCCCGTCGGAACGACAGTAGACGCGACGGGCTTCGACCCCGAGAACGCCGACGAAGTTGAGGCGAACGTAGGTGAGTTTGTCGACGTACCCGTACGGGTGCACGTTCCGGAGGACTTGCGCGTCGCACCGGGCGAAGACCCTGACGGCGGTGAAATAGAGTTCCGCGGCGAGATATCTGAGGAGGACGCACGGTCTGCTGTCGAGGAGGCGGGGTACGGCGTCGAGGACAGCCGTATAGGCGTCGCGCAGGAGACGTTGAACGACCTCCGCGACTCGATACAGCTCAGACTCGACGAACAGCTCGGTGAAGGTGCGGGTGCCGAGGTGTCGGTGCGCTCGAACATCTTCACGGGCGACGACTTCATCGTAGTCGAGGTTCCGGGTGAGCGTGAGGAGGATGGACGTATAGTCGACATAATACGGACACAGGGTGAGTTCGAGATACGCGCAGTCTCCGACCCCGAAACCGACGAACAGGTGCATATCACCTCGGGAGAGGGAATCGACCGTGGTAGCGTCACGCCGCCGCTCGAAGACCAAGACCGTGAGGGGGCGTTCCGTGTCCAGTTCCAGCTTGAGAGCCAAGCCGCTGAGACGTTCAGGGACACGATGATAGAGATAGGTGCGACCGACCCTGCCACGCGCCCCGACCACCCGCCCGTGATGTACTTCAACAACGAGGAGGTCTTCCGCGGCGAACTCAACCCGACGCTCGCAAATAGCATAGCTGAAAGCACTTGGGAAGGCGGCGGTCTGAGCGTCACCGGTCTCGACCGTGACCAAGCGCAGTTGGTTAGCGTCGCTCTCCGTTCGGGCGCGCTTCCGACGCCCATAGAGATATCGTCGTCTTCGACGATAAGCCCGCGACAGGGTGAACGTTTCAAGACGTTCTCGCTCTTAATCGCGTTCCTCGCAATACTCGGTGTCGGAGCAGCGATATACTCGCGGTACCGTGACCTGCGTATCGCCGTTCCAACGGTGCTCGTCGGTCTCGCCGAGGTCGTCGCCCTCCTTGGCTTCTCGGCGGTCTTCGACTTCACGGTAGACTTGGCATACGTAGCCGGACTAATCGCCGTCATAGGTACGGGTGTCGACGACCTTATCATAATTGCAGATGAGGTGCAGGAACGCGGAAGGGTGACGAGCGCGGAGGTCTACAGAAAACGGCTCAAACGCGCGTTCATCATAATCGGAATGGCGGCGACCACGACGATAGGTGCGATGATACCGCTCGCGTACCTCGGACTCGGACAGATATCCGGCTTCGCCGTCGTTACCATCATCGGCGTCCTCATCGGTGTTCTCGTGACACGTCCAGCGTACGGCTCCGTGCTACGTGAGCTTCTCACGGAGAAGGACTGACGAACCGTCGGAAGCCGAAGCTAGAAGTCGTTGAATCCGGTCTGTCTCTCCTCGCGTTCGATACGTTCCGCAGTGCTCCAAGATTTGCGGACGCACGCAGGGAAGTCGGGTGCGCGTTCTTGCAGGTACTCGACGGTTGCGGGGTCGCCCGGATAGCCGCTCCCTGCGTCGTAACGCCCGACGTGTGCGTCGCGTTCTACCTTCGCTACGACGCTCGCCGCGCCTACGACGTCGTGCGCCTCGTCCGCGCCGTGCTCCGCCGAAACGTCGTAGGAGTCGTCGGCGCGTTCGGACAGGCGGCGTGCGAAACGTTCTGCCGAGACGTCGCTCGCGTCTGCGATAACACGTCCTTGAGAGGCGAGCGCGTCTAAGGCGCGTCCGTGCGCCTCGACCATCAGGTCGTTCATCCCGCCGTCGGCGACGTACGTGTCTATCTCTTTCGGCGTTATCTCTACGACTGCGACTGTAACTGAGTCCGAACTCCGGAGGTGCGCCGCGATACGTTCACGTTCGTCGGGCGCGAGAAGCTTCGAGTCGCGGACGCCGTCGGGTAGTGCGTCGGGCGCGCACGCAACAGCCGCGACGAACATGCTTCCGACGACCGCGCCTTTTCCTGCCTCGTCGACGCCTATCATGGCACCGAATGGACCGTCCTCACAGTTAACGCTTCCTCTACTTGTTCTCCGGAGAGAAAGGTTTGAAAGGTTTAGCTGACGTGAGAAGAAAAGTCGGTTGTCGGCGCGTAGCAGAACGGAGTGGACGAGGTGACGCGGGAGCATGTATTGAGCACCAGTAGTGGAGTGATAGCTCTGCTCAGAAAAGCCGCTTAGCCCTTCTGTAGATAGGTGCCCCAAGCCAGTTACGCTCCTCAGCAACTGTGTCGAGCCTGTCTTCTGCTTCCTCCGGTTCGAGAACCTCTCTCTTGACGAGTGCCTTGAGAACTATGGGCGATATAGCTACTTTGGCGTCTACCAACTCTTGGAGTTCGGGCAGCGCGCGTAGGTCGTCGGTAATCAAGAACTCCAACTCGGTTTTGCGTGCCAGTACCGCACAGCTTGCTTCTCCCTCATCGATACGCGAGGATCCGAAGTCCGTGTCCTCAGTCTCGTGAACAGTAATCTCGTTGCGGTGTTCTAGGACGTTTTTAGCAGCTTCGCCGTGTATGTCGTCGTGTTCGGATGTCTCTTGGAGTTCCTCGATTACTGTCTGGGTCGTGTGTACGTCGAACTCCTCAACGACAGTCTCGACAGTCCTCGCTGTTGCGAGCGTGACCAACGCGCTGGTATCGGCTACTATCATCTAAAATACCGGTTTAGAGTTCGGCGAGTTCGTCCGCAAGACTGTCACCCTGTTCAAGGAGATTTCTGGATACCTTGATAGATTCGGCGTTCTGCCTTCCTATGAACTCCTTGAGCACCTCGAAGCTGATATCGTCGTCGAGGTAGAGTTCGACGACTGCTTCTTTGAACTTCTCGTCATCCTCAATCTCTTCAAGGTACTCTTGGAGTGCTTCTATGACTATGTCCGTCCGGTTCTTGTGTCTGACTTCCGCGGCTACATCCGCTTTCTCGATTAGTTCGTCAGGTAGTCTGAAGTTCACTTTCGTAGTCATGTATATACAATGTACCTACAAATTTATAAATGTGTGCCAGCTTCGGAAGGCGGGTTCTACTCCGTCCTATCGGTGCTTTCGTCTGTTTCGTCCCCATGAATCGATGGAAGTCTATAGAACTCAGAGAAGCCAACCGGCTAAGAGAACGTAGCCACCGACGCCTATCAAGACAGCCGGAACCAGCCAGTCGTCGACCCATGTCGGCATCCGTGCTTCGGGGACGAGCCTTACGACGACCAACGCAGCCAGAAACACGA
>JAQZDD010000206.1 GCA_028751055.1 Euryarchaeota archaeon Ods04
AGAAGACCCGCGCGCTGTAGAAGCATGAAGTCGTCCGTGTCGAGCGTCTCGCCTTCCTTGAACTTCTCGTAGACCTCGCGCGCCTCTTCCTTCGCGGCTTCCTTCTTCTCCTCGCGCTCGGTCTGCTTCTCCGACTTCTCCTGTTTGTCGAGCTTGCGCAGACGTTTCTGGACTGTCACGAAGTTGTCGTGCATGTCGTCCGCCGCCTCCTGCACCTTGACGAACTCGTCGTGTGCTTCGTCAGCCTCGTCGCGTACCTCGTCCGCCTTCCGGTACGCCTCTATCATCTTGTCGTGGTGCTCCTGTGCTTTGTCGGCGCACTCAATGACCTTCTGGTGGAACTCGCTCGCCTTGTTGCGTGCCTGCTTCGCCTCCTCGGTTATCTCCTGAACCTCGTCGTCGTCGTCAAGCTTGTTCTTTCGCTCGTTGTACTTCTCTCTCAGCTCCTCTATCTCCTCGATTATCTCCTTCTCCTCGTCGGGTTCGAGAACCTCTGTCTGCTGTTTGAACTCCAGGTCCTCTATCTGGCTTTCGAGGTCTTCGAGCGACTCGCCCTCCTCCAGCTTAAGCTCCCTCTTCTTGTCGTCGACCTTGTCGAAAAGCTCGTTCGCCTTGGCGTTGAGTTCGTCGCGCTTCTCCTTCAGCTCCTGCACCTTCTCGTTGAGTTCGTCGCGTCTCTCGCGGTGCTTCTGCGCCACGTCGACGACCTCGCGCGTCTTGTCGTTGAGTTCGTTACGTTTCGACGCCATCTCGCTCGCCTTCGAGTTGAGTTCGTTACGCTTGTCGCGCAACTTACCGGCGAGTTTAATCAGGCTGTCCTTGTCTTGTCCTTCGATGTCGTCTCCGTCTACGTCTAGTTCGTCGGGTATCTCTATCTGTGTCTGTTCTGTGCTCATCTGTTTATCACTCCTTTCTTTTCGAGTATCGGTTCTAACTCACGGAAGTCCCTTCGGTCGACGCTTACGTCGGCGGCGTCGCGCACGACTGGCTTGGGGTCGAATCCGACGGCGCAACTTCCGACGCGCATCATCGGCACGTCGTTGGAGCCGTCGCCGACTACGAGAATCTTGTCTTCGTCGTAGCCTTCTTCGAGTGCGAGACGACGCAGAACCTCTCCCTTGTCGTCGTCTACAAGTTCGCCTTCGACTTCGCCCGTCAGGACGCCGTCGCGCGAGACGAGGCGGTTCGCACGGACGTGCTTCGCGCCTATCGCCTCGGCTACGGGTTCGGCTGCTGGGTAGAATCCACCTGAGAAGACGGCTATGTCGGGTTCTATACGTCGACAGACCTCGACCGCGTTCGGTGTCGTTTCGAGCGACCGAAGCGCGTCGTGTGCCTCTTCGACTGTCATGCCTTCCAAGTGTGCCACACGGCGGCGCAACGACTCGCCGAAGTCAAGTTCGCCGCGCATCGCCTCCTCTGTGACACGTTTCACCTCTTCTTCGACGCCCGCCGCGCGCGCCAACGCCACTATACCCTCTCCGTCGACTAACGTCGAATCGAGGTCGAAGACAACCAGTTCGTAGTTCCCGTTGTTCATTAACTATGCCGCCGCCTGTACGCGTTTCCGCTTCTGCTTCAATCTACCCACCATGCAGGCTTAAAAGTTTCGTATCATACTGTCCTTGAAAGTAGTTGACACAACGGCGTCTTAGTTTCCAACCGTTTCATGTCATGTACATATAGGCTGTCCTACCGTAGAGGGTTTCCGACGGCATGGTTAGTCCTCATCTCTGTCAGCCATCCAGTACCTCTTCGAAAGCCTCGACGACCGCGGCGCGCGCCGCCTCTCCGTCGGTCGTCCAGTGGCGCGCGAAGTCGAGCATCGTGTCGAATACGTCGGGCTTGCATCCTGCGGCACGCGGATGTCCGCCTCCGCCGAGTTCGCGCGCGACCTCGTGGCAACGTTCGAAGCCCTCGCTTCCGCGTAACGACGTGCCCCCTTCGGGCTTGACGACGACTGCTGCGTCCGCGCCCTCTCCCCGAAGGTTTTCGGCGACCTCGTTCTGCGAGCACCGTCCGTACGTGTGTGCGACGGTCACGTCACCTATCTCGACCATATCAGCGCGTTCGACTGCGAGTTCGACGAGTTTCTCCTTCTCCTCTCGTTTTTCGGCGAGGAGTTCGTGGTACTCGTCGTCGATGTCGGGACCCTCGGAGACTGCGTCGAGATAGTCGTCGGCGTCCAAGAAGACGCTCAGGTCGGCGATGTCGTCGGAGCGCGGGTCGTCGCGTATCCAGAGGTCGTGGTCGCGTGTCACGGCGACGAGTTCACGTGTCGCGTCGTCGAAGTCGTGACCCATCTCCTCGAACTGTTGGAGCGTCACATCGGCGGAACAGACCTCGTCGCTCTCGCCTACGACGACCTCGACGCCCAGACCTTCGATTGCTTCGCGCACGTCGTCGTCCCACTGGTGGTGGTCGTACCACCGCACCGTCTCCGCCTTCTCGACGACCGTCTCTAGGTCATCGAGCGAGACGTCGGGGTCGGGACACAGGTCGACGATATAGACCGTCGCCCCCTCCTCGACGTGTTCGGCTAAACGTTCGAGAGCGTCTTCTAAGTAGTTGGGCGACGCCGTCGAGTACCCTAAGTCGTCGTGTACCTGTCTGCCTAAGACGACCGCACCGAGACCGTCGGCGTCGCCGTCGACGAGCATGACCGTCGAACGTCCAGAGACGCTCTCCTCAAACTCCTCTTCGCGCTCACGCTCGCGGTACGACTCGGGGATGAAGAAGCCTTTGCTAGGCAGGAGCGAACGGTCTTCGAGCGAGAGATGTTCGTCGTCTATGAGGGAGTCGTCCATGTTCTCACGCGTCCCGCTCTTCCGTCGTGTCGTTCGTTCCTTCGTGCTCCGGTTTGACTTCCGATTTCTCGGGTGGTATAACTTCGTCAGGACGGTCGAGGAGTTCATCTATATCTGGCATATCCGAGAGGTCTTTCGCCTCAATAGCCTCCTCTTCGGTCAGTACACCTTCAGCTATCAGAAGCTCGTCTATTTCGTCGAGTCGCTTTTCTTTAGTCTTCGACATATCCGGTTTTCCTTGTTAGTTCGGTACTTTTCCTAACCAAATAAGCCCTTGCCTTGTTGAACTCTTCGTCCGTGTCCAGATACTGCGGAAGGGTGTTCCAGTGCTTCTGTTTCGTCCCGTCGGCGTAATGCAGGTCGATATGGAAGAAGTCGTGCG
>JAQZDD010000115.1 GCA_028751055.1 Euryarchaeota archaeon Ods04
AAGATTAAATGTCTGAGCCAAGGACGCGTACGTCGATGGATGCGGTTAGGGGAAGCCACACTAACGACGAGGGCGCGCAAAAGGACGAGATATTCTCTCTCCTGAGCAACCGCAGACGACGTTACGCGTTACACGTCTGTGAGGTCGCCGACGCACCCGTTGACGTGTCGGATTTAGCCGAGGAGGTCGCCTCCTTGGAGTACGACAAAAGCAGGAAAGCTCTCGACTACGACGAACGCAAACGTGTCTACACAGCGATGAAACAGACGCATCTGCCCGCGATGGAGGACGCCGGCGTCATATATTATGACGGGCGCGAGGTGCGTCTCACCGACAAGGCAGACGAGGTTGAGGTCTACATGGACGTTGTTCCGAGCGGCTCTCTCCCGTGGAGCTACTACTACCTCGGTCTGTCGCTCATCTCTGCGGTCGTTCTCGCGGGCGTCTGGGCGGGCATCTATCCCGACAGCGTGCCCAGCCTCATCTGGGCAGGTCTGATAGTGACGGCTTTCGGTGTTTCCTCTGCCTACCATGCCTACAGGAGCCGTGGAATGCGTCTGGGTGCCTCCGAAAAACCGCCTGAGATAGGGGAGTGACATGACTGACAAGAGAAAGGTGACACGTAGAACCGCCCTCGGTATGCTCGCAGGTGGAGCGGTGCTGACCGTCTCGGGGACGGTGGCTTTCAGCGACGTGTCAGGTAGCAGGTCTGCGAACGTCGACGTAGCTGAAGACGCTAACGCATTTCTCAGTCTGGTGGGCAACGAAGACGTGAACGAGGACACGGTCTTCACCAACCTGACCAACAAGGAGATGTTCGTCGAGCTGTCGAGTACCGAAGCGGGCTTCAACGCGACGCCGAACCCGTTCAGCCTCGACCCGGGCGAAGAACAGGTCGTCGATGTCGACGGCGACGAAGCCGTCGTGACCGCCGATGTGTCGGTCGACCTCCTTGACGGCGCGAACGACGTCGGTAGCATCGAACTCACAAGGGCGTTCGAGACTCCGCAGATGGCTGGGATACAGGCTGTCGAAGGTAGCGTCAACAACGCTGGACAGAGCGGTCTGTACAGGTTCGCGCTCACGAACATGGGAACCCAAGATGTCGTCGTGGACGGCATAAGCATCGACTGGACGAACGAACCCGACGCCGCACAGGTCGGCGGCAGGGGCGGCGACGACATACTGGAGCTAGAGGACGAAGGCGAGTCGATAGTCGACGACGTGATAATCGTGGGCGGAGACATAGTCGACTTTTCGAGGGGCGGACCGGACGACACGCTCGTGCTCCCTCCCGAAGAGGAGATAGACTTCAGGTTCGACAGGTTCCGTGAGGCTGGAGCCGGTCCGGGTAGTGGAATAGGTCCGACGGATGTCGACATAACTCTGAGGGCGGAGACAGGAGCAACAGCCACGGTAGAGCTTAGAGCCTGAGGCAACTGTGGAGGACAAAGAAGATGGAGTGTCGGAATCCGACGAAGTACAGTTCAGCGACGAGATAAGGCTGTTCCTAGACCGCAGATACGTCTACGTCGTCTTCGCACTCGTGGTTCTAATCGGTTCGGGCGCGTACGTCGCGTACACAGCACACGCGACGACCGAGACGGTCACAGAAGAGCGTGTAATGGAGACGTGGACGACATCGACCGAGTTCGACCACAGTGCGACGGTGATGCGCGACTCAGCAGTCTTCGAGGCTGGCGACGTTCTCGAAGGACGCGCGCTCTACTTCACATCCGTCTCGCCGGTGCTTGACGGCACGTACACCGTGAGACACGGAGGCGACAGCCCTGAACCTGCAGCCGCGAACGCCGAACTGACACTCGTACTGCGCTCCGTCGGCGACGAAGGTGTCGAGTACTGGCGCGAGTCCGAGACTCTCGCAACCGCCTCAGAAGCTTCGTTGGAGCCGGGAGAGCCTATGCGCGCCGAGTTCTCGGTGAACGTGACGGACGCCGTCCACAGGGTGGAGGAGATAGAGGCTGACCTCGGTGCGTCGCCCGGCGAGACACAGGTTCTCGTGACAGCCGAGACGAGCATGGAGACGACGCTTGAAGGAGAGGAGTTCACGGACGAGAGGTCGGAGAGCCTGAGAATCGTGCCAGACACGGGTACGTACGCCGTCTCGGAGGACGTTGACGGACAGAGGAGTCAGGACAGAACCGAGACGTTCGAGACGGTCGTGGAGCCTTCGCCCCTGACGGCGTACGGCTCCGTCGTACTGCTGATTCTGTCTTCGGTCTTGCTCGTCGGCGTCGTTGTCGGCAGATTCAGAGGTACGTTCGAACTGCCCCCCGAGACGGTCGAACGTATGAAGTTCGAGAGCCAGCGCGACAGCCTTGACGAATGGATATCACGCGGCTCACTCACGGGGGATGGAGCCGAGACAGTGATGCGCCTCAACACGCTCGAAGGTCTCGTCGACGTCGCCATCGACAGCAACAGACGTGTAACGGAACTCGACGACGGGAGGTACGTCGTCCTCGTCGACGGCGTGCGGTACGTCTACGAGCCGAGCTTCGAACCGGAGAAGGACGACGGAACCGGAGCAGAAGACGGAAGGGAATCAGAGGACGGGGGAGGAACGGAAACGGACGAGTCGGCTGAGGAAGAAGTCAACGAACGGATAGGAAGGTAGGCAGAAGAGGTGACTGAAAGAAGGTAAGAGGAAAAGAAGACCGTGGAAGACGTAAAACCCGCTCGTAAACTTTATCTTAATACAGAGAAGTAATACCGAATATGGCTACGGTTTCGGCTAAGATACCCGAGGAACTCAAACGCGAACTTGACGACGCCGAGGTAAACATCAGCGAGGTGATACGCGGCGCGCTTGAAGACGAGGCACGGAGACGGCGCAGGGAAGATATCGCCGAGGAAGCCGTCGAGTTGAGCAAGGAGGTCGACGTGGATGCAGAGGAGATAACGCGCGCCGTGCGGGAGAGCAGGGATGAGCGGTAACGGTAGCGATGGAAGTAGGCTGTACGACACTAGCGCTCTCGTCGCCCATCTTCTCGACGGCGACGTGGGGAAGCTCTTCGACGAGCACGCGCTCGACCTGACGTTCTACGAGGCGGGGAACGCCGTATGGAAGACGGCGCGCCTACGCGACGAGATGGACGCAGAGGGATGTGAGAGAGCCGTGGAGTTACTCGGAAAGCTCGGTGACGAGATGGTGGTACACACGTTCGACCAAGTGAGCCTCGGCGGAGTTATGGGTATCGCCGTAGAGGACGACCTGACTTTCTACGACGCTTCGTACGTCGAGGTCGCCGAAGCCGAGAGTCTCAGGCTCGTAACGCTCGACAACGAACTGTACCAGAAGGCTTCGGAACGCGTCGGTGTAGAAAAGCCTGAACCCTGAACTCTCTTAGGGTGCTTCGCCGCCGAACTCCTCGATGAGTTCGGGAACGACATCGAACAGGTCGCCGACGACACCGTAGTCGGCGATGTCGAAGATGGGCGCGCTCGGGTCGGTGTTGACCGCTATTATCGTGTCAGCACCCTTCATGCCCGCCACGTGCTGTACCGCGCCCGAGATACCGATGGCGAGGTAGATGTCGGGCGTGACGACCTTACCCGACTGACCGACCTGCCGGTTCTTGGGTAGCCAGCCGTTGTCGACGAGCGGACGTGACGAGCCTAAGTCCGCTCCTGTCGCTTCTGCGAGTGCCTCTATAAGTTCTAGGTTCTCCTCCTCCTCTATTCCGCGTCCTATCGAGACGATGAACTCCGACTCGCTCAGGTCTACGTCGCCGCCTGCCGCCTCTTCGAAGCCCGTGACTGTCGAGCCTATCGCGCCCTCGTCTATGTCGGCGTCGAACGCCTCGACCGAAGCGTCTCCGCCAGCCTCGGTCGGTTCCCACTCAGCGGGACGGACTGTGACGATAGCCTCGTCGGAGTCTACGTTGACGGTCGTCTCGACCTTAGAGCCGTACATCTCGCGCGTGACTTCGAGGCTTCCGTTGTGTTCGAGTCCTACGGCGTCGGTGACAAGCGGAACGTCGAGGCGTCCCGAAACAGCCGCCGAGTAGTCCATGCCGTTTACAGTCTGCGGTATGAGCAGGAGTGACGCGCCCGAGGCGTCGTAAAGCTGCTCGACAGCCTGCGTGTACACGTCGTGGTTGAACTCCTCACCGTGGTCGACTGTATGTATCTTGTCGACGCCTTCGAGGTTGACCGCGTCGGCGTAGGTGTCGACGTCGCCGCTTATGACCGCAAGATGCAGGTCTCCGCCTGCGGCGTCGGCGAGTTCGCGTCCTGCGGTTATCATCTCGTAGCTCACGTCGCGGAGTTCGCCCTGTCTGTGCTCCGTGATAGCGAGAACGTCGCTCATTCTGCCACCCCCTTGCTACGGATAAGTTCAGCTACTTCGCCAGCCATCTCCTCCGCACTACCTTCGATATACTCCGTGTCAGCCTCAGTCTCGGGTTCGTACATCTCAGTTATCTGTATGGGCGTCTCTATCGCCGAGTCGTCGAGTCCGAGGTCGTCGAGCGTCTTGGGTGCAATCTCCTTGCTCTGTGCCTGTCTGATGCCGCGTAGGCTCGCGTAACGCGGCTCGTTTATGCCCGTCTGAATCGTGAAGACAGCGGGTGTCTCCACCTCGGTCACTTCCTCGACTCCGCCTTCGAGTTCACGGTTGACGCGCGCAGTACCGTTGTCGTACTCGAAAGCGTTGACGACCGCAGCCCACTGGAAGCCGATTTCGTCGGCGAGGGCGACGCCCGTGCCGCCTATCGAGTCGTCGTCAGCCTGTACGCCCGTGAAGACGAGTCCG
>JAQZDD010000171.1 GCA_028751055.1 Euryarchaeota archaeon Ods04
ACGAACTCCGCGGGCTTCCGTACGACCACCTCCGAACCACGGTTCATCTGTAGATGTACAGGTCCGAGGTCGTTGTGCGTATCGTCTTGGTGCCAGCCGACGAGACCGTTTCTTTCGGGTTCGACCCAGTTTATCCAGTAATGCTCGTACTTGTCGTCGGTTCGGAGCCGGAAGCCTATCTCGACGCGCGCGTCCGTAACAGGATACTCGTCGTCCAAGAAGACGCGCGGGTCTGTCTCGCCGACGACGCGGTACGCGCCGGGTTCGCGCGGTTCGGCGCGCCTCCTCCGCACGTTACGGAACTCCGGCTTGAGTATCCGTTTGATACGGTCGTGCAGACGTTTTGTCTGGAGGTTCGACCTGTCGGCAAGGAAGACTACCATCTTAGGTTCAAGTTCAGATTTAGGGAGCCTCTGAGGTCGCTTCGGCATCCGTGTCCGCGCCCGACGACAGTTCGACCACGTCGTCGTACATACGGAGCGCGTGCCTCACGAGACCTGCTTCGGCTTCGACCGCCTCCCAAGTCTCGGCGACGTTCCGGAGTTCGCGCAGTTCGTCGGCGGAGAGGTCGTCGTCGGCAAGTCGGCGGCGGAACTCCGCAAGCGAGTCGGCTTTGTACTCCTCCGACAGAGCTTCCTGCTCTTCCACGAGTTCGGTCAGGCGCGCTTCGAGTTCCTCGCGTGTGTTGTTCTCGATAAGGTTCGTGATTTCGTCGAAAAGCATACGGACGGGGTTGAGGTCGTAAGCCTTCTTGCCGTCGACCGTCATCTCGCGTACCCAGTCGTCGCTTTCAAGCCGTCCGAGTTCGTCGTCGGCGGTCGTACGTGACACCTCGGCGCGGTCGGCTATCTCCTGTACTGTCATCGGACCGTCTAAGAGTTCGACGACGTGGCGGACGCGCTCACGTCCGCTCGCTTGTTTTTTCCACGTCATATCGGGCATTCTCGTTCGGGTGTACGGTATGTGGTTACAAATAATTTGGCTTGAATCAGATAACTGATAAACACCTCAACATTTGCTACAACCAACTACACTAATTTAATACCCTACGCACACAAACCATACACAACGAATGCCCGACTGGACAGAAAAATACCGCCCTACCACTCTATCCGACGTACGCGGCAACAACAAGTCAGTGAAGCAGTTACGCGAGTGGGCGGACGACTGGGACAGCGGCGAAGAACGCGAACCCGCGCTCGTCCACGGAGAACCCGGCGTCGGAAAGACGAGTGCCGTCCACGCGCTCGCAAACGACATGGGATGGACCGTCGTCGAGATGAACGCTTCCGACGCGCGTACCGCCGATGCTGTCGAGGAGGTTGCGGGCGAGGCGACACGGTCGGCGGGCTTGACGGGCGGACGCACGCTCGTCGTGATGGACGAGGCGGACAACCTCCATGGGAACGCCGACCGCGGCGGTTCGCGTGCGGTCACAGAGATGGTCAAGGAGGCGAACCAGCCGGTCGTTCTCATAGCGAACGACATCTACGAGATGAGCCGGTCACTCCGGAACGCGTGCCGCGAAATCGAGTTCCGGAACGTCTCGGCGCGTTCCATCGTGCCGGTTCTGCGTGACATCTGCAGAGAGGAAGAGGTCGAGTTCGAGAAGGAAGCCCTGAAAGCGATTGCGGACGCCAACTCGGGCGACCTGCGCGGTGCGGTACACGACCTGCAGGCTGTCGCTGAGGGACGCTCGCGCCTCACCGTCGACGACGTGCGTGCGACGGGTTCGCGCGACACGACGGAGGACATCTTCGAGTTCTTGGACACGGTCTTCAAGGGCAACGACCTCGCGGGCGCGTTGAGCGACGCACGCGACGTTGACGAGTCGCCCGACGACCTGATACACTGGATAGACGAGAACATGCCCAAGGTGTACAAGAAGGAGGAACTCCGGGACGGCTACTACCGGCTGTCGCGCGCCGACGTATATCTCGGAAGGACGCGCGCCACACAGAACTACTCGCTCTGGCGTTACGCCAACGACAACATGGTCGGCGTGCAGACGGCACGCAGAGGAAGGAAAGAAGGCTGGACGCGGTGGTCGCCGCCTTCGACGTTCCGACGCCTCGGGCGCACGCGCTCCAAACGCGACACCCGCGACTCGTTGGCGCGCAAAGTAGGGGAGGATTCGGGCGCGAGCATGGCTTCGGCGCGCGACGACTTCTTTCCGTACATGCGTCTCCTCTTCGAGGACGACGAAACCGCAAGACAGCTTTCCGCGCGACTCGACTTGGACGCCGACGAAGTCTCCTACCTGACAGGCTGGAGCGAGTCGCGCGCCGAGGAGGTCGTCGGCGACGACGAACTTGAACCCGAAGAAGTGGAGGAAGAGGACGAAGACGAGTCGCAGAGCACCCTTTCGAACTTCTGACCTTGACTGTTCTTCAGGAAGTTATAATAGTCAGCACGTCGCCGTCGGCGAGTTCGTGGTCCTCGCCTACCTGCTGTCCGTCGTGTTTCGCGCTTTCGCCCCAGACCTTCGCGTAACGGAACCTGCCGTCGAAGTCCCTGTGTATCTTCTCCGCCACGTCGCCGACGGTCGCTTCGCCGTCCAAGACGAGCGGCTCCTCGAAGTCCGCGTCGCCGCCCTGCGGCTTGAGGTAGACGCGTGTCAGGTCGAGTTCGTCGAGGATTCTTTCTTTGAGCGTGTCGAGTCCACGTTCCTCCTCCGCGCTTATGCCTACCGCGCTCTCGACTCCTTCGTCTGCGAGTACGTCGCGTGCTCTCTCCAGCACGGTTTCGTCGGCTAAGTCGACCTTGTTGACCGCGACCATCGAGTCGATGTAGACGCGGTTATCGAGTATCGCGTCGTTCAGTTCCTCGACGCCGAGGTCCTCGCGCACCACAACGACGGCGTTGACGATGCCATGCTCGCGGAGCGTGCCTTCGATTACGTCGTCGCTCAGCGTCACTTCGTCCGTCTTGCGCACGTCGACGCCGCCCCTGTCGCGTCTCTGTATGTGAACGTCGGGCGGCGACGTGTCCATCCTGATGCCGTTCTCGTGTAGCTCGCCGCGTAGCTTTGCGTACTGTTCGGGTTCGAAGACATCGACCAAGAAGAGAAGCAGGTCGGCGGAGCGCAGAACGCTCATGACCTCACGTCCCCTTCCGCGTCCGCCGCTCGCACCTTCGATGAGTCCGGGTACGTCGAGAAGCTGTATATCGACCTTCCGGTGCTTGAGCATCCCCGGAACCACCTCCAGCGTCGTGAACTCGTAGCTTCCCGTTTCGCTCTCGGCGTTCGTGAGCGCGTTCAGCAGCGTCGACTTGCCGACGCTCGGGAAGCCGACGAGCGCGACTGTCGCGTCTCCGTGTTTCGGAACGTCGTAGCCGCCGCCACCGCCGCCTCCCGACTCCTTATCGGCGAGTTCGTCCTTGAGCTTCGAGAGCTTAGCCTTGAGCCGCCCTATGTGCGCCTCCGTCGCCTTGTTGTACGGCGTTTCGGCTATCTCCTCCTCTATCTCCTGTATCTCCTCTTCGAGACCCATAGAGTTCTGTTTCCGTGTCTGAAGGTTGCGCCGTCGCAGTAATAAGATTAGGGAAT
>JAQZDD010000249.1 GCA_028751055.1 Euryarchaeota archaeon Ods04
ACACCGCTCTCGACGAGCGGATGTAGCGCGAGTATCGACGCCGTGGCGTTACATCCCGCGGCGGCGATAAGCGACGCGTCCTTCAGTTCGTCGCGGTACAGTTCGGGTATGCCGTAAACAGCGTCGTCGAGCATCTCAGGGTTCGGGTGCTCTTCGTACCACTCGTCGTACGCCGCGGGTTCATTGAGACGGAAGTCTCCGCTCAGGTCGACGACCGTATCGGCGTAGTCGCGCAGACGCGGCATCTCCTCCATCGTGTAGCCGTGCGGCGTCGCGGCGAAAAGCACGTCGGTCGGTTCGAGGTCGTCGGGATGCACGAAACGTGCGTCGACCGAACCGCGCAGGTTCGGATGCGTGTTGGTTATCGTCCTTCGTTCCTTCGAACGCGACGTGACCTGTCCGAGTTCGAGTTCGGGATGCTCAACAACCAGACGGACGAGTTCGCCGCCCGTGTATCCGCTTCCTCCTATTATGCTTGCTTCTTTGGATGTCATCTTTTTGCCACCTCCACTACGTGGTCGGCGTACGCTCCCGCGACGTTCTTACCGCTCGCCCCCGTAAGAGCCTTGAACTCCAGCGAGTGGTTGACCTCGTGCACCGTGAGGTCGTCGCCGTCTTCCATCACATCGACGCCGACGACGCCTTCTTCGCCGCATCCGACCGCCTCGGCGGCGTCGAGCGCGACGCGTTCTATCTCGTCCGTGATTTCGCAGTTCGTCGTCTCCGCGCCGCGCGCCGCGTTCGTAATCCAGTCGTCGCTCGAACGGTACATCGCGGCGACCGTCTCGCCTCCGATGACGGCGACACGTATGTCACGTCCCGGCTTCTCGACGAAGTTCTGGACGTAGAACACCGAGTGCTCGTAGCTTCCGAGCACCTTCTTGTGCTCAAAGACCGCCTCGGCAGCGTCGCGGTCGTTGACCTTGGCGAGGAGACGCGCCCACGAACCCACGACGGGCTTGACGACGACGGGGTAGCCCATCTCCTCGACGGTTTCGAGCGCCGACTCGGGCGTGAAAGCTACGCGTGTCTCGGGCGTGAGTACGTCGTTTTCGCGCAACGCGACCGTCGTCTCGACCTTGTCGCCGCAGGTGCGCGCCACCTCCGACGTGTTGACGACCGGCACGCCGTACGACTCGAAGAAACGTGCGGCGTAAAGTCCGCGCGAGTAGCTCATCGCACGGTCGACGACGGCGTCGAGCGCGCCGACATTGGCGTCCGCGCCGTGTTCGTCGTCGAGACCGAACGAAACTTCGCGCGGGTCTATCCGCACGACTTCTACGTCTTCGCGTTCGCGTAGCTCGTTGAGAAGGAGCTTTTCGTCCTTACGGACGCGCGAGCACACGAAGCCGACCGTCGCCTCCGTCACTTCACTCTCCCCAGTCCTCTTCTAGCTCGGGTGCTTCTTCGAGTACGAGCGGGTCGGTGTCGACGACTTCTAACTCCGCGCCGCACTCGGGGCAGTCGATTATCTCGCCGCGTTCGACTTCCCACTCTGGCTCTACCTCTGCTCCACATACCGGACATTCTGCTGTTTCTGTCATCTTTGTCACCTCATATTTTTTCGTCGAGTATCAGTCTCGTACGTGTCGAAACCGTCTCGTCTATCTGGCGTATACGTGTTATCAGGTCGTTCACTTCGGACGTGTCCGCCACATCGACGACGACGATTATGTCCTCGTCGCCGCTGACCTCCCAGACGAAGTCGACGCCGTCCCAAGAGACGACGCGTTCGCTCACCTCCGACGTTTCCACGTCTACGTCGACCTCGACCTCTATCATAGCGCGTACGTTGCCGACGCTTGTCGAGACGGTGAACCGGCGTATGACGCCGTCTTCGACCAACCGCTCGACACGGTTGCGCACCGTACCTTCGGAGGTGCCGACCTCCTCGGCAACCTCGGTGTACGGCTTGCGTGCGTCGCGTTTCAGGACTTCGAGTATACGCGAGTCGGTTTCGTCCACGTTTCCTCGTCCGTGCGTAGGCGCGCAAGGAGTAATGAAGGTTGCGAAAAGACGTTCGTAGTTACGATTATCGGAACGCCGCGCAGTCGTGCGTTTAATGCCGAACGTATCTTGTGAAACTGTAGCATGGTGCGCAGAAATGACGTATATGTGTCACGGTGACTGTGGTAAGTCGGGAAAGGCGAGGCAGAGTTTTTCGAGTTACGAATATCGAAAGAGAGGTGCAAAAGGAAGAGATGTAGAACGGACGAAGGCGGATAGACAAAAGGGAGAAAGGAAGAACGGACGAGGGAGAATAGACAAACTGGGAAAGGACGAATGAGTGAGAAGAACGTCTTCGACGGAGCTAGTCAGCCGGTTCGAGCCTCGTAAGCTCCTGCACGTCGGGTATGTCCTCGCTCACGTCGGTTATCTGCTGCATTCTCTCCGTATGCTTCGTCATCGCGTACTCTGCGAGTTCTCCTTCCTCTAAGACATCCGGACCGTCGTCGGTGTCGTCTTCCTCGTCGGGCGTGAGAGTGCCTTCGATGAGTCCGATGAGTTCGCCGACGGTCTCAGAGAGAAGCATAGGGTCGACCTGCTCGTCCTCAACGAGACCTTTGAGCTTCGCCATACCGAAGCCGACATGCCGTCCTTCGTCGCCGCGTATAAGCTCTAACCCCTCGACGAGACCGGGCATGTGCGGCACGCCCTCTTCCTCGTGACCTCCTGCGAAGAGCTTCGTCAGACCGTAGTAGCCCGTCTGTGCGAGTATCCCTTCGACGACAAGATGGTAGTGGCAGAAGGC
>JAQZDD010000254.1 GCA_028751055.1 Euryarchaeota archaeon Ods04
GTCTGTCCCCCGTCGATAATGAGCCAGAGCCGGAATCCGACCCCGTGGAAGCCTTCGATGTAGAGGCGTCGCTGGGCGCAGCCGAACCCGTCGAGGGCAGAGACACGTCCGGTCGAAGCTTCGAGTTCGACGACGGCGAGGGCGTGGTTGATATACACGGCGACGACGGCGACGTAAACATTGACGAGGACGAAGACTCAGACGAGGACGGAGACACAGAGGGCGATAGAGACACAGATGGAGACGCCGATGAGGACGGAGACAGAGACGAAGACAAAGGCGAAGACAACGAAAGCCATAGACGGCTGTCACACGAGGACTGGGAGAACGAGATATGTCGCACCGTCGGTCTCGACATACTCCGCGAGTCGCTCGAAGATTCAGTCGGTGTGGAGAGCTACAGCAACGTCGTGCCCGTCTTCGGAGAGGTTGGTCAGCGTGTGGTCGAAGGCGACCAAGAAGGCAGACTCGCCGAACGCGGCGTCCACGAGGGCACGGAAGTTCTCATGGTACAGCACGTCTCCGCCGTCAACAGGGACGGAGAGGTCGTAATATCGCCTGCTCTTACGTACGAAGAAGCCGTCGAAGCCACGCCTGAGTCCGTACGTCTGCGTGTCCCGGTAGATTCCGCCGAAGAAGACCGTGTCGTTGACTGTCCCGTCGTCGTCTGGAGGACAGCCAGACGGCGGGACTGACGTTTCGACAGACTCATTCGTCTCGGAGACTCGACCGTATCTCGCCCACAATCTCGGGGTTCCTGAGGACGCTAGTATCACCCGGCTCCTCGTCGCTGGCTATCTCGGTCAGTAACCGGCGCACCGTCTTGCCCGACGTCGTCTTCGGAAGCTCTGACGTGAAGACGACGCGGTCAGGTCGTGCGAACGAGCCTATCTTCTCCTCGACGGCTTTCAGGACGGCACCGCGTACCTCGTCCTCCCGCAGCGAGCCGTCGGAAGGGCTGACGTAAGCGTCCATGACACGCTGACCGTCGCGTCTTCCGTCGACGACCGCAGCCTCGGCGACGCCCTCAACGTCTGCGATGGCGGACTCTATCTCCATCGTGCCGAAACGGTGACCCGAGACCTTGATTACGTCGTCGACGCGTCCGATTACGGTGACGTATCCGTCCTCGTCGACGAACGCGCTGTCCTCCGTAAAGTAAGCATGTTCGAACTCCGAGAGGTCAGGTGGCTCGTCGTCGCCGTGTTCCGCCCACCGCTCGCGCGTCGAGAGTTCGCGCGGCATTCCGAGCCAAGGTTTGGTTATCGTGAGGTATCCTCCCGTACCGGGTTCGACACGCCCGCCTTCCGCGTCGACGACTTCCGCATCGACGCCGGGAAGCGGGAACCCCGCCGCGCCCGGCTTCATGTCGTGGACACCCGGAAGGGTCGTGATGAGATGTCCGCCTGTCTCCGTCTGCCACCACGTGTCGACGACTGGGCAGTCTTCGTCGCCGACGTGTTCGTAGAACCATCTCCACGCACGCGGGTTGATGGGTTCGCCGACCGTGCCAAGCAGACGTAGAGAGGACAGGTCATGTGCAGCCGGGTACTCCTCCCCCCATTTCATGAACTTACGTATCGCGGACGGCGAAGTGTAGAAGATATCAACGCCGTACTCTTCTATGGTTTTCCAAGGCTTCGAGCGCGAGGTGAAGTCCGAAGCACCCTCGTCGAGCAGTACGGTGGTTCCGAGAGCTAACGGACCGTAGACGACGTACGTGTGACCTGTAATCCAGCCTATGTCCGCCGAACACCAGTAAGTGTCGTCGGGCTTTATGTCGAGAACGGCGTGCGAAGTCCACGCCGCGTGCGAAAGGTAGCCGCCCGTCGTGTGCGTCACGCGTTTGGGTTCGCCCGTCGTCCCCGACGTGTATATGTAGAAAAGTTCGTCGTTCGAGTCGCGCTCGACCGGCTCTACCGACGCGCCCGCGTGCTCCTCAACGAGGCTGTCGTAGGCGTAGTCGCTGGCTCCCGTTCCCGCGTCAACAGAGCCGAACCTGTCGACTATAACCGTCGTGACCTCCCACGGAACCGAGACACGAACCGTCTCGGCGCGGTTCCGGAGCGAGATAGCGTCGCCGCCCCGGTAGTATCCGTCACACGTGAAGAGCACCGACGAGCCTGATTCGCGCATCCTTTCGGCGAGTGCCTCAGCCGAGTATCCGGTGAAGACGACGACGTGCGGCGCGCCGATACGTGCGCACGCAAGCATCGCTACCGGCAGTTCGGGTACCATCGGCATGTACAGCGTCACGATGTCGTTCTCCTCGACGCCGAGAGAGCGGAGAGACGCAGCCGTCGCGTTGACCTCGCGCAGGAGTTCGTCGTAGCTGTACGTCCGTGTCTCGCCCGCCTGTCCCTCCCAGACTAGAGCGCGAGCGTCGCCGCGTCCGTCGTCGACGTGTCTGTCGAGGCAGTTCTCCGAGACGTTGAGGCTTCCACCGGGGAGCCAAGCGTTGCTGTCCTCGTCGAAGACAGCATCGTAGCCGTCGCGCCAGTCAAGGAGTTCGGCGGCACGTTCCCAGCCCTGTCTGCCCTCCTCGAAGCATTCGAGCACCGACTCCTCGGAGACGTTCGCCTGCTCCACGAAAGACTCGGGCGGCTCTACCGTCTCGTCGGCAGGCTCTCTCGTCTCTAACGTCCGTCTGTCGTCGGGCATCCGTTTCTACACCTACTCAGTGTCCGGACACTA
>JAQZDD010000208.1 GCA_028751055.1 Euryarchaeota archaeon Ods04
CGAAAAGCGCGGACCGTTCACACAGGACGAGATAACGCAGGAGACGTACCTTTCGGAGGAGGAAGCGGTCTACGCGCTCGCCGTCTTGGAAGAGCGTGAGATGGTTGAGAAGCACGAACATGCCGGTGGGGAGATATACGAGATAAGCCGCCCTGCTTGACCTACCCTCTCTTCCTCACGCGTAAGCGCGCTCTATCTCCTCTGTCACGTCGTGTCTCAGCCTCTCCTCCGCGACCGTGAGAGCGCGCACGGCTTCGTCGGTGTACTCTATCTCTTTCGACAGCAGACCGGCACGTACCGTCACGGTCAGGTTTACGTCGTCGGCGTACTTTCTCGCCGTCTTCGAGTAGTCGAAGCCGTCACGTATCGCTCTTTTCGCGCCGTCCTCGTCGTACTCCTCAACTACTGCTTCCCAGAACTCGTCGCGCTCCGACTCGACGAGCGGTCTGACGTTCGACGACATCGTTCTTAGGCTCTCGACGAGTTCGCGTCCGAGTTCGTCACGCACCGACTCGTCGGCGTTGACGTAGAAAGCATCGGCACGGAGGTACTCGTCGCGTCTCTCCTCTACCGTGTCGCCGGCGGCGCAGTCGACGACGATGTCGAACTTACGCTCGAACGTTGAGCCGACGGAGTCAACCTCGCGCCGAACGAGAGGACGCAGGACTGCTTCGAGAACCCTTTTGGGGAGACGTATCTCGACATCGACGGCGTTGAGCGGGTTTACTTCGTCGGCGACATATCTGTCCATTCTATCGATGAAGGCGTCGAACTGGTTCCTTACGGCTTCCTCTGTCATGTTTTTCTGCCGTGGCTTTCGTTCATGGCGGAATTATTATGAGGTTGGGAACAGGTGGTAACACCGAAGCGGAACGGACGTGGGTATGTAGTTCAGCCCGGCAGAACGCCCCGTCGGAGGTTCATCAGGATGTGAGTCCGCGCGGCACATCCCAGACATCCGACACGGGAGGACTGGGGTTCGAATCCCCACATACCCACTGCGACGAAATCGGACGTACGCGACTTAAATCTGAGTCAGACGTACGTCACATTTCGTACGATTCCATTAGTTCTCGAAAAGAATAGGGTTTTCGTTTCCGGAACGAAGTCTATCCCTCGGTGAACTTCAGAACCGCGTCGGCTACGAAATCGGGCTTCTCCGCGTGCATAAAGTGTCCCGCGCCACCGACCATCTCAAGCTCGAAACGTCCTTCGTAGCAGTCCTCACAGTCCTCGAAAGCGCGCGGCGTTATACAGCCGTCGTTGCGTCCCCCGACGAGGAGCGTCGGCACCTCGATTCCTTGGACGCGCATGCTGTCGGCGGGTACGGAGAGAGCGTCCTCGAAGAGAGCGCGGTAGTAGAGGAGTGCCGCCTCAACCGTGTCTTCGGCGCGGAACGTCTCCTTGACCTCCTCTATGCGTGTGTCGGGGTAGTCCCAGTTGGGCGACCAGAGGTCCCAGAGCCGCTCCACGAGAGCGAAGTCGTCGCGCCGCAACGTCTCCTCCGCAAGACCGGGAATCTGGAAGAACGTCATGTACCAGCTACGCATCGCCTGACTCGGGTACTCGTTGAAGACTTCGATGGTGTTGGGCGGCACAGCCATCGTGACACACTCGCCGACTGCGGAAGGGTTCATCGCACTCACCGCTGTCACGGCTGTCGCACCCCAGTCGTGCCCGACGACGAGCGCGTCCTCGGCTTCGAGCGCGTCAAGGAGGGCGATGAGGTCCTGTCCAAGCGAAAACACGGAGTAGTTCGAAGTGTCGAGCGGCGGCGTCTCCGTCCCGCCGTATCCGCGCATATACGGTGCGACCGCCGTGTAGCCCTCGTCCGCGAGACGTTCCATGAGCGGAACGAACGTACGCGCGTCGTCGGGGAATCCGTGCAGGAGGAGTGCGACTCTGTCGCCGTCTCCTGCGCGTATCGCCTCGAAGTCGAGCGTCGATGTCTGTATGGTTGTCTCTTCTACTGCCATGCTTCCGTTTACGGCGCGCACGACTTATATCTGGGGCGTCAACGACGCCGACGACAGGCTCAGAGAAGAACCGCGGGTATCGTCGACAGCGCGACGCCAGCGAGCACGAAAGCCGCCGAAGCCACGGTGACGCCCGCGTCCGAGAAGCCCACTTGGTTCGTCTTCTCGGCGTCCTTCGAGTTCACGCCGACACCTTCGCGGTGGTAGCCGAGCGATATCATCGTGCTTCCTGCGAGTCGGTTCGCTTCAGGCGTCGGAACGTCGTCTTCCCCGCCCTCGTCGTCCGCCGCGTCCGTTTCGTGCCATCTCGTTTTATGTCGTCTCATTCTTATCACCGCTTAGACGTAAGAAACACACCAAAATAAAACAGGTCGAAACTTGACAGAAACTCCGAAGATATTACAGCTTATTGGCGGTTATTACAGGGTATTACACGGTATTACAGAAAATTACACGCCGCTTTTCGGACGTTCGTGCTATAGGCGTGCGTAGATTCAGCCCTAAGACGTAACCCCGCGGAGTGTGTTGTACGTCCATGTCCTCCGTCACCGACAGTCCGTCGAAGACCACTCGTTCGGACGTGCTCACCGCGCTCGGTTTCGTCATCGCTGTCAACGTCGTCGGCGCGTCGCCCGCCTTCGTCTTCGGTGCCGACACGGGATGGATAGAACGTCCGTGGTTCTTCCCGCCCGAGTTCGTCTTTCCGGTCGTCTGGACTACGCTTTTCACGCTCATGGGTGTCGCTCTCTTTCTGGTCTGGCGTGCCGGAACCGAGAGACGTGAGGTACGCGTCGCGCTCGCCGTCTTCGGCGCGCAGTTCGCGTTGAACCTCGCGTGGACGCCAGTCTTCTTCGGTCTACAGCGTCCCGACCTCGGCTTGGTCGTCATCGCGCTCCTCTTCCCTGCCGTCGCCGCGACAGTCGTCGTATTCGACCGCGTGGACAGACGCGCCGCTCTTCTTCTCGTCCCTTACTTCGTCTGGGTAGGCTTTGCGGGCGTGCTCAACTACGCGATATACGCGGCTTAGCGGGACGGGACTAGCGAGGAACGACGTTCAGACCCAGCCTTTCGAAGTCGCCGTCGTACGCCAAGACGTGTTTCACGTCCTCGTCACCCGCCTGTACCGCGATACTGTGGTCGGTGAACGACGCGTCACTTCCTTCGTAATCGCGGAACGACTCGCCAGTCCTCTC
>JAQZDD010000005.1 GCA_028751055.1 Euryarchaeota archaeon Ods04
AGAGCAAGATAGTTCGGGAGCCGCTGGGCGTCTTGGGTATGATAACTCCGTGGAACTACCCGTTCGGGATTCCGGGTTCGCAGGTCGTCTACGCCCTATTCGCGGGGAACGCCGTCGTTCTCAAGCCCGCACCCGAGACGCCGCTGACCGCGCTCAAGATAGAGGAGGTTCTGGTCGACGCAGGTATTCCCGACGACCTTCTGCACGTCGTCCCCGGTGGTGCCGAGACGGGACAGGCGGTCGTAGGTAGCGATATAGACCAGCTTACCTTCACGGGTAGCACCGAGGTCGGCGAGACGGTGGCGAGACAGTGCGCCGAACGCGGCGTACCGACGACGACCGAACTCGGTGGAAGCGACCCTGCTGTCGTCCTTGACGACGCCAACCTCGACAACGCGACCGACGGCGTCGTATGGTCACGGTTCGTCAACTGCGGTCAGACGTGCGCCGCCGTCAAACGCGTCTACGCGCACGACGATGTCTTCGACGAGTTCCGCGACGAGGTAGCCCGCAAGACCGGAAGCCTGCGCGTCGGCGACGGCTACGACGAGGAGACGACCGTCGACGTAGGACCTCTCATCTCCGAAGAGGCGGTCGACGAAATCGAGAGACAGGTAGACGAGTCGGTCGAGATGGGCGCGGATGTGCTTGTCGGCGGCGAACGTCTCGACCGCGAAGGAAGCTTCTACGCGCCGACCGTCCTGACGAACGTCACTCACGAGATGCCCGTCGTACGCGAGGAGACGTTCGGTCCTGTCCTTCCGGTCATGAACTTCTCCGACACCGACGAAGCGGTCGAGAAGGCGAACGACACACGTTACGGTCTCACGGCGAGCGTCTGGACGCGTGACACCGACAGGGGCGAGAAGGTAGCCCGACGTATCGACGCGGGGACGGTCGTCATCAACGACCACAGCTACACCTACGCCATAAACGAGACTCCGTGGGGCGGTTTCAAAGACAGCGGAGAGGGTAGGACGCACGGCATCTGGGGTATCGAGGAGGTGACACGTATGAAACACATCAACAAAGGAAGTGCCGACACCCTGCCGCGGTCGAGGCGTCCCGAGAGCGCGTGGTGGTTCCCGTACCCCGACGACTACCTCGAAACTATGGGTGACGCAGTCGAGTTCCTCTACGCAAACAGCGTCGTGAGACGTGCCACGAAGGCACCGAAGATGGTCAAGCAGATGTTCGGAAACGGGAAAGACGACCTCTGAGAATGGACGCAAACGACGTTATCGACGCCCTCGCGGACGAAGATACCGTCTCGGGCGGCGAACTCGCCGAAAGGTTCGGTGTGTCACGTAACGCAGTCTGGAAACACGTCGAGACGCTCCGCGAAGCGGGGTTCGTTGTCGAGAGCACGTCCGACGGGTACACGCTCGAAAAAGTCCCCGAGTACGGCGGTCTCGCAGTCTTTCACCGCCTTCGTGGGAAGACGGAGTACGTCGGAGACGAGATAGAGTACCACGAAACCGTGGAGTCGACCAACGACATCGCCGTAGAGAGAGCGCGCGAAGGTGTCGACGAAGGCTACGTCGTCTTAGCCGACAGACAGACAGGAGGACGCGGAAGACGTGAACGTGTCTGGGAGAGTCCTTCTGGCGGCATCTGGACAAGCGTCGTTCTGCGTCCGAGTTTCGCGCCGCGCGACGCCTCGCTCGTGACGCTCGCCGCCTCCGTCGGTGTTGCGCGCGCCGTCGAAGAAGAAGGTGTAGACGCGACGATAAAGTGGCCCAACGACGTTCTCGTCGGCGACAAAAAGCTGTGCGGTATACTCGTCGAGATGGAGGCGGACGCCGAGAGCATCGCACACGCCGTCGTCGGAATCGGTCTGAACGCGAACGCCGCCCCTGACGTTCCCGACGCTTCGCCTACGTCGCTCGCCGAACACGTCGACGCCGCCGAGGTAGACCGTGGCGTTCTGACCGCAAATCTTCTCGCCGAACTCGAAGACGCTTACGAGTTGGGCGACGCCGTCCTTGACGAATGGCGCGAACGCTCTTCGACGCTCGGACGCGAGGTACGTGTCGAGACGCCGAACGAAGCCGTCGAAGGTACGGCAGAACGTATCGACGACACGGGCGCGCTAGTCGTCTCGACTGACGACGGTGAGCGTGTCGTGACCGCCGGTGACTGCGTACATCTGCGGTAGCCGGTTTCTCAAGAGTAGGACTTATTCTTGTCTACGTTGTAACAAGACGTATACAATGACCTCTATAAGCGCGCGGATACCCGACGAAGACGCAGAAGAGCTTGAGGAGGTAGCCGAACTTCTCGGCGAGGACAGGAGTTCGACGATACGCAGAGCGTTACGCGAAGGTATCGAAGAGATACGCGTCCGCCTCGCCGTCGAGAGGTACCAGTCGGGCGACGTCTCTGTCAACGAAGCGGCGCGTATCGCGGGTGTGAGCGTCGCGGAGTGGCTCGAAGTCGCGCGCGAACGTAACCTGACGACGCAGTTGAAGCCCGAAGACCTCGAAGACGACGCCGACTCGGCTCTCGAAATATGAGGGTATACGTCGACGCGACGACGTTAATCGCTCTCGGTACCGTCGGTGAACTTGACCTCCTGCACAGCTTTGACGGTAAACTCGTCGTTCTGCCTGCTGTGCAGGACGAGGTGACGACAGAACCCGCACGGACGAACGTCGAGAGGTTCGTCGAACGCGACGACGTGAAGAAGCAAGACGAGGTTCCCGACGAAGTTCTCGAAGAGGCGCGTGAGGTGGTCGGCGAAACCGACGAGAACGGCGACGTACAGATAGTCGCGTCGGTTCTGGCGCGCGACGAAACTGCCGTCGTCTCGGACGACAGACGTGTTAGAGCCGTCTCCCGTGGCTTCGGCGCGACGGTCACGGGCACCGTCGGTGTCGTCGTGAGGGCGGTCAAGGAAGGCACCTCCGCGGAGGAGGCGAAGGAGACGGTGCGACGGATAGACGACAACGGTCTCCACATGACAGCCGAACTCCGCGAGAAGGCGTACGGACTCGTCAAGGAGACCGACGACGGACATGAGGAGTCGTCAGTTTGATGCGACGCGCCTGCGTCACCACCAACATGTCTGACAAAGACGCCGGTACTGTCCTGCGCGAAAACGTAGAGTCCAACGAGATAACCGTCCTTCCGGGTGCCTTCGACGCGCTTTCGGCGCGTCTCGCCGCTGAACGTTTCGACGCCATCTTCACGTCGGGATTCGGTCTTTCGGCGAGCACGCTCGGTCTTCCCGACTTAGGCTTTCTCGACCGCACGGCGAACATCGACCGCGTGCGCGACATCGTGAAGGCGTGCGACGCGCCCGTCGTGGCTGACATGGACACGGGCTACGGAAGCGCGCTCAACGTACGTAAGACCGTAACCGACGCTATAGACGCAGGTGCGGGCGGCGTAATAATCGAGGACCAGGAATGGCCCAAGAGATGCGGACATATGGACGAGAAACGTGTCGTCGACGAGGACGAAGCAAGGACGCGGATACGCGCCGCGGCGGACGCGCGCGACGAACATGACGATGACCTCGTAATCGTAGGACGCACCGACGCGCGCGAACCGCACGGAATGGACGCGGCAGTAGAGCGCGGACGCGTCCTCGAAGAGGCGGGTGCCGACGTTATCTTCGTAGAGGCACCCGAGTCAAGCGACGAACTGGAGCGGGCGGCGACGGCGTTCGACGCGCCTACCTTCGCAAACATGATAGAGGGCGGAAAGACGCCCTACATGTCCCACGACGAAGTCGAGTCGCTCGGCTTCGATGTAGTCGTCTACCCGCTCTCGTCTCTCCTTGCGTACACACGCGCCGTACGAGACACCTACGACGCTCTCGCCGACGAAGGCGAAACCTCGTCGGTCGAGAAGCTATCTTTCGACGAGTACGACCAACTCATAGGCGCGAACGAGTACCGCGAGAGGGAGAAAAGTTACGCAGAAACGAATAAGTAGTGGCGTCGCTAATATCCCTTAGAACCGATGAGAAAACAAGTCCTCGACGAAGCCACACGGACGCTCGAACGGAGCGGCTTCTCCGTGAGCGATACCTGCGACATACGTCCGAAGAGCTTCGACGTGGTCGCGCGACGCGGCGACTTAGTGCTCCTCCTCAAGGTGCTCGTCAACATCGACGGATTGGACGCCGAGACAGCGGAGGAGATGAAGTCGCTCTCGACGCACTTGGGCGCGGAGTCGCTCATACTCGGCGTCAAGACGCGTAACCACGAACTCGAAGACGGTGTCCTGTACCTGCGCCGCGGCGTCCCCGCGATGAGCCACGGCACCGCGTACGACTACTTCGTGGAGGGCGTGCCGCCTCTCGTCTACATGGGAAGCGGTGGTCTGTACGTCAGCATAGACGGCGATGTCTTAGAGGACGCACGCGACGACGAAGGCATGAGCCTCGGACGTGTCGCCGACGAACTCGGTGTCTCGCGCCGCGCCGTCTCGAAGTACGAGGACGGCATGGACGCGACGCTCGAAGTCGGTCTCCGTCTGGAAGACCTGTTCGGAGAAAGTCTCATATCGCCCGTCGAGGTCTTCGGTGACGGTGAAGTAGACACGCGTGTAGCAGACTCGCCGAAAGGTAAGGGTCAGCCCGCTGACGAGACGGAGAGACGCGTCTTCGCCCTACTCCGTAAGGCGGGCTTCAACGTCGTTCCAACGTCGCGCGCACCGTTCCGCGCACTTTCACGTGAGAGCAAGGGAGACAGCGACGAAACTGTTCTGACGGGCACGGAGGCACGTAGCTCCGACACAGTGAAACGCGCGCGTCTGATGAGCAGTATCTCAGATGTGGCGGGCACTTCGAGCGTCTACGTCGTCAAGGAAGAGCCTGCTCGTGACTCGATAGACGACACCAAGCTCGTCGGCGTCGATGACCTCGAAGACGTGGAGGAGTCGGACGACCTTCTCAGCAGGATTGGGTAGGAAGATAGCTAAGACAAGATACAGCGTATACAGCTTAGTCAGTCGTCGGACAAGGGACTTTCGCCGCCTGCCATCCTTCCCGAGAGCTTCTCGATGTCCATCGTGTAGATGAGGAGTTCCGTCTTGGCGAATGTGTCGCCCCAAGGGTTGGCAGGCGACGGACGGCGTGCGTCAAGTATCGCTTCGAAGACTTCATCCGACGGCTCGTCCACCCTCTTGACCTCTCCCGTCGCCATGACGCTCACCCACGCGAAGCCCGAAGACGGTATGTTCGCCGTCGAGTCACCCCATCTGCTTCGGTCGAACGAGTAGACGGTGAGCGACGCAGTCGGATTTCTGTCGAGAACGTCGAACTTACGTCCCTCCTCAGTCGTACCGAACTCGAAGTACAGGTCGCCTTCGTAGTAGGCGTAGCTCATCGGTATCGCGTAAGGCTCACCTTCGTCGCACATGCTGAGGATACCGCCCGGTCTGTTTTGAAGAACCTCGCGCGACTCGTCTTCCGAAAGCTCCTTCATGCTCACGTCCTCCATCTCCAGAGGGTCCTCTTCGTCGAAATCGTCCGTTACGTCCGGCTCCTCGGCTTCGTCTTTGTCTACCATGTTTCGGGTTTAGGCTTCGTCCGACAAATCCCTTCCGGCTACGTCCCCATCTCGGCTCAGTCGTCGGTGTTGCTTCCGCCTATCTGCTCGTGCTCGTGTAGGAGAGCCATCTGTTCACGTATGTCGATACCCTTCTTTTCGTACTTACGGACGCGGTAGAAGTAGCCGAGCGCGACGAGGAGAATCCATCCGACGACGACTGCGAGTGCCGACGGAGCGCTCGAAACTATCAGAAGCATGAAGACGAAGGACGCGACTACGTTTCCGACTGCGACTACCTTGAGCACAGGCATAGGGAGCCTATAGAAAGAGTACTCGTACCGCTTGGGGAATATCTTGGGGAGGTTCCAGAGCGCGACGCCGCCTACCATGACGGCGATGAAGATGCCGCTGACGATTACGACGACGAGCCAGTCGAGTATGTCGACGGTGAGGATAGAGTCAAGCGTGCCGACGAAAGGTGCCATGAGTATAGGCGGGAAGCCTATGGCGAGTATCGACCTGTGCGGCGTCTGGAACCGGTCGTGTATCGCGGCGAAAGGCTCTGGTGCGACTCCGTCGCGCGCCGCACGCATTATGGTGCGCGAGTACGACGTGAACAGCGTGTTGACCGTCGTTACAGCGGCTACGAGTGCCGACACGGCTATCAAGGCGATAGCCCAAGTCGGTGCGATGCCCTCCACCTGCATCGCACCCGCGAGTCCGCCCTCTATGGCTCCGCCGTCAGCCGTCCTGAGCTCCTGCCACGGAACCGCGCCTATCAGGGCGATGACGATGCCGACGGAGAGCAGGGAGACGATTCCCATGCCTATGGCGAGCGTACGGGGTATGTTCTTGACCGGATTTTCGAGTTCCTCGCCTATCTCGATTATCATGCTGAAGCCCTGAAACGGGACGTAGAGAAGGACGACGGCGAGCAGGAACGGCGCGAAGCCGTCCGCGAAAGGCTCGCCCGCGCCGTCGGGGAAAAGAGGCGTGAAGTTCGACGTGTCGGTGTGAGCGAAGCCGATTGTTATGAAAGTCAGGAGTCCCATGACGAGCACCGCCACGAGCACTAACTGTATCTTCGCGGCTATCTGTATCCCGAGGTAGTTGACGAACAGGAACGCGACGAGCAGGAACCAGACTGCGGCGAGCTGGGGTATCTCGAAGTCGTACGGCAGTATGTCTATGAGAACCGGCAGGTACTGCTCGAAGCCGAGTGCGGCGAAAAGCAGGAACGACCAGATAGCTATGACGGGGACGGCGAGACCTATCAGTCCCCAGAGAGGACCTACGAGACGCGAGCAGTAGACGTAGATACCGCCCGCGACGGGTATCGCGCCGCCTAACTGGAGGAGGAGAAGTATGTTGAGAACCATCGGAACCATAGCCACGAAGACGGCAAGGGTTATGCTCGGACCAGCCTCCGCCGCCATCTGTGTCGGTACTATGAAGATAGCCATTCCGAGAGCCGTGCCTACGAGCAGGGCAACCGCGCTGTACAGACCGACCGTTTCGTTTATGAGCTTGTAGTCATCTGCGGACATGAATAACCTGCACTAAATCGGATATGTCCGTTCGGGTACTTATGTATTTCCACGGTGTGAGAAAGATACGCACGGTTCGTGTCAGACGTGCCAGAAGACGAGCGCGAAGACCACGGTGACGAGCATGACCGAGTTGAGCTTCACCGAAAGGTCGTGGTACCGCTCGAAGGCTTCGTCGTCGGTGTCGGCGTCGGAGGTGCGCGGGACGAGGTATAGACGCGAGAAGAGCGCGACAGCGACGCCTAAGCCGACCGCAGCGAAGAACATGCCGAGGTACAGACCGAAGCCGTCTAAGACGCCACGCGTCATGCCCGCGACGAAGGCGACGACTCCTGCCGTGACACCGAGGCTGTAGTACCTCGGGAAGACTGCTTCGACGAGTTCGCCCGCCGACTCGTTTTCGAGCACGGCGAAGGCGCGCGGCGCGACGACGAATGAGAAGAAGAGTATAGCCCCGAGCCAGACACCTACCGCACCCGTCGCCGCTATCTCGGATACGCGTAACATACCTGCAGTTGCCGGACGTGACGGATAAACCTTCGCGCAGAAACGACGGCTTCAACCCGTTGCGCGGACATGCCGGAACATGGAAACACAGGATGCCATAGAGACGCGCCGTTCAGTCCATAGTTACACAGACGAAGAACTCACGCGCGACGAAATCACCGAGATATTCGAGGCTGTCAGATGGTCGCCTTCAAGCTACAACCTACAGCCGTGGGAGTTCGTGGTCGTCGACGACGAGGAAGGTCAGGAGGCACTGCGTGAGGACGCGTACGGACAGGAGCACGTCACGGACGCCGCCGCTGTTGTCGTCGTCTTCGGCGAACTTGACAGGGGTGCGCACGCCGAACGCGTCTTCGGAGACGAAGCCGAAAAGGGCTACCGTAGCGACGAGAGCGCGCGCAAACTCGTCGAACGTTTCGCCGAAGAGCCGCCCGAAGGAAACGAGGAATGGGTCGTGCAGTCGTGCATGATAGCCGCGACGACTCTGATGTACGCCGCGTGGAACCGCGGCATAGCTTCGTGTCCCATGGGTGGATGGGACGGCGACGCTGTCAGCGAGACGCTCGACGTACCCGAGACATGGTACCCCGTCCTGATGCTGACGCTCGGCTACCCCGACAAGGAGAGCGACGAATGGAGACGCGAACGTAAGATGCGTCGCTCGCCTGAAGAGTTCGTGAGTTTCGGTAGATAAAGACAGCCACGCGGAGGAGAGTAAGCCCCCTTCTGTTCTCTGACGGCATTTAGCTGAGTCCGCGCGCAAACGCGAACCTCGCGTCCCTTGCGGGAGCGCGAAGCACCGACGCCGATGCGGGACTACCGTCGCGTCGGCTT
The DNA here is from genome assembly GCA_028751055.1 of Euryarchaeota archaeon Ods04. Taxonomy (GTDB): domain Archaea; phylum Halobacteriota; class Halobacteria; order Halobacteriales; family Halorutilaceae; genus Halorutilus. The sequence goes on from JAQZDD010000005.1 coordinate 8,393, forward strand.
GCACCGGTGAGGTTTCGCCGTTCCACCGTTCCCTCTCCCTCAACCCTCGGCGGGTTAACTCCCTTGCCTCACGGCGCGGTTCGCGTGCCTCATAGGTCAGGAGAGGACGTGTCGTGTCTGTTCCAGAGCCGTCCCTTTCGGAACCTCGGCTTAAGCCGAGTCACCTGTCCCGCGGTGGGGGGACTTTCCTCGTTTTACACGGGAGCCGTCCTTCCTCCACGTACTGTAGATACGTAGCCGCGCAGTATACCGTTTGCGGACGAGAGACGTTTCCGAGTTGTCAATACCTCAACTAAGTTTCGGAGTGTGAAAACAGAATTTGTGTTTTTATACAGATAATGACTTAATAACTTGCGGAAAGAATATACCGGTAGAACTCCATTAAACGATAGTATGGTTTCAAGGAGGGTACAGAGATGGGGACGGTACTAAGCAGAGACAAAGGTGAAAGAGCAGTCGAGTTGGCACGCGACTCGATGCGTTCGTACGTCGTAGACGGCAAACGCGAACGACCTGGATGCATGAAAGACGTTTTTTACGAGCGTACAGGAGTGGCGGCGCGTCTCAACTCCACACGCGGGAGGAGACGCGTGCGCGGAAGCGGCGTCTCGTACAGACGCGGCAAACATCTCTCGGAGGCGATAGTCGACGCCGTGATAGAAGCGTCGGACTCGTGCGAGGGAACGTCTGAGGTGAGCCGGTGCGAACTCGACTCGGTCACCATAACCCTGTGTGTGCTGTCCTCGGTCGAGGAAGTAGGAGAGGACGCTGTCGAGAGGTGCGAGATAGGAAAACACGGAGCGATAGTCGAGAGCGGACGTGACACGGGCTGGATGCTCCCGACGGTACCCGTCGAACGCGGCTGGACGGCGACAGAGCTTCTCGACAGAACGTGCCGTAAGTCTGGCATAGACAGAGGATGCTGGCGCGACGACGGTTCCGACACGAAGGTCTACCTGTTCGAGGGACAGGTATTCAGGGAGAAGAGTCCGGGCGGCGAGGTCACGGAAGTCGAACTCATAGCCAGCGTCTGAGAGAAGCTTCAGTCTTCAGCTTCGACGGCTTCACGTACGACATCAAGGTTCGACAGAACGCGGTCGCGCGCGTCTTCGAGCGAGAAGTCGTGGACTATCTCGCCGCCGTCGAGTATCTGGACGTAGTCGCCGTACTCGTCCTCGTCTCCGTCACCGCCGACAGCGAATATCTCCTCGTCCGTGTCGGTGCTGAGCGCGCGGACAGCCTTCCTGCCGCTCTTTTCTCCGCGCTTACCTGCGAGTTCGCCTTCGACCTCTACGATATCGAGCGAGAAGTCGACGGGCGGCACCGAAGCGATAGAGCCGCCGACCCCGAAGCCGTCGGCGACATCGCGTAGTTCGAGAACCTCGTCGACGCCTATACCGCCGCTGACGAAGATACCGACGTCGTCGTAGCCGCGTATGTCGAGTTCCCAGCGCACCTCCTCGACAATCTCACGGAAGTCGCCGCGTCTGCTCCCCGTCGTGTCGAGACGCACCGAGTCGAGCGCGTCGCCGAGCGCGTCCGCGGCGGCGACTGACTCCTTCTTCTCGTCGTCGTACGTGTCGCAGAGCATTATGCGCGGATACGACCCGTCGACGTGTTCGTCGTAAGCCTTCCATGCGCGCGTCTGGTCACGCATGCATATCACGAGAGCGTGAGGCATCGTCCCCGTGGCTTCGAGACCGACGGCGCGTCCGCCCGCGACGTTCGAGACGCCGTCCGCGCCTCCTATGTGTGCCGAACGTTCTATCATCGCCGCGGTAGACGGATGTTCGCGTCTCGTGCCGAAAGAGACGACGGGGTCGTCGCCTGCAACAGCCTTGACGCGTGCCGTCGCCGACGCTACCGCGCTCGCCTTACAGATGAAGCCGAGAATCGCCGTCTCGTATCTGCCGAACTCCAAGTACTCCCCCTCTATGCGCATCGCGGGCGCGCGTTCGAAGAGTGCACCTTCTGGAAGCGCGTAGAGGTCGACATCCTGCCCTTCTAAGAGGTGCGCGACATCTTTCAGACCGACGAAGACGTGCGGCATGTCCATCTCTTCGCCCACGTCGGCGACGACGTGCGGGTTGACATCCTCGGCTTCGAGTATCTCCTCGGTTCGCTCGAAGTAGGCGTCGGTCGCCGCGCCCTCTGTTATTTCCTTCGGCGTGACGATGTCGTATCTTCGTTCCATGCTTGTACCGGACAGTTGTCGGCGCGGATAAAATGCGTTTGGGACGCAGGGACGGACAGCGGCACGGACACCGACATGATACCGACACGGACTCCATCACGGACACAGACTCCGGAAACGATTAGACGCACCGGTTCGTCGTCTTTTCCATGTTAACCTTCGTGGGTCTCGGACTCTACGACGAACGTGACGTGACGCTCAAAGGACGTGACGCTATCGCCGACGCCGACTCCGCGTACGCCGAGTTCTACACGAGCGTCCTCCCCGCCGCACCCGTCGAGGACTTGGAGGAGTTCCACGGCACGCGCATAGAGGTCGTCGACCGCGACGAGGTCGAGAGCGGGACGCGTGTCGTCGACGACGCAGAGGACTCGAACGTCGTCTTCTTGGTCGGCGGCGACCCGATGGTGAGCACCACACACGCCGACCTGCGTCTCCGTGCGCACGAACGCGGAGTCGAGACACGTGTCGTACACGCGCCGAGCGCGTCGACCGCCGTCTGCGGCGCGACAGGCTTGCAGAACTACCGTTTCGGCGCGTCGACGACCCTTCCTTTCGACGACCATGAGGGCTGGGAACCCGAGTCGCCTTTCGAACGTGTCGCCGAGAACTTGGAGCGCGACCTTCACACGCTCGTCTACCTCGATATCAGGGACACGGACGCAGGAGAAGGAGTAAGCGTAACAGACGGAAGAAGGCGGTTCATGCGCGCCGACGAGGCGGCGGCACGTCTCCGCGACTCGGACGTGGACGCGCCCCTCGCGGTCGGTGTGGCACGTCTCGGAAGCGACGATGTACACGTCTTCGCGGGCACGCCCGACGAGGTCGCTTCGCACGACTTCGGTTCACCGCTACATCTCCTCGTCGTTCCTGCCTCCCTGCATCCCGTCGAGGAGGAGTCGCTTGAGACGTTCGCGGGACTCGAAAGATGACGCCTTAGCCACTGAACATGTCCGAGGGGTGTCAAGATAAAGATTGAGTGGGTGTGCAAGGTATGTTGACTAGAAAAACTCAGCCACGACGCCATTAGTAGCCTGTGTAGTAGAGAGGTTAGTTGAACACGACCAACACAACGTCCGTCGCGGCATCTTCTCTCTCATCTTTCGGGGCATTGGGCTGGACTCCCAGTCCCCGAGTCGTCCATCGCCACACCCGTGATTTATCGCTGAGTTGGGTATAGACATCTACGATTTCTGTAGGGTCAAGTTCTGCCTGTCCGGTCATTTCGACCGGTTGACCGTCGATCCAGAGAGTCGCCGGATGGCTACTGCGGAAGTTCTTCCACCAGTTGGTCACGTTCCTATCAGTCGTTGCAACAATCGACTTTCCCAGCCGTCCATAGATTACGGGCGTCGTTATCCTGTTGCCCGAGACTCGTCCCTCGTACTCAAGCAGCGTCAATCGCCAGCTCAACAAGGGATGAATCGGCGACTTGAGAACCCGTTCAACAAGCGGATTCACAACCCTCTTTTCAATCCATATCACCGCTCGTTTCGGCACACTCGACTCGGGTGTATCCGCCATAGACGAGATAACTTCCAGTTAGATGGTTCAAGTATCTTTGGTGAGGAGGGGTCAAGATAAGACCACCTCGCGGAACATGTCAGACCTGTAAAGTTAACTTCGTCGCGCCGAAACAAGAGCGTATGAAGTTCATAGTCGCCGTCGACGGCTCGGACGAGAGCGACGACGCTCTACGTTACGCCGTCTCTCTCGCGGAGCCGCTGGGGGCGGGGATAGAGGTCGTACACGCAATAACGCCCGAGATATACTCCGACAACGGCAGGGTACTCATAGAGGACATGTCCGACGCCGAGGCACGCGCCGATTCGGTTCTCGCCGACGCCGAGAAGGTCGCGGGTGAGAACGGATTCGACGTGAAGACCGAGTCGCTGTACGGCGACGCCGCCGAGGAGGTGGCGAAGTACGCCGACGAGATAGGTGCCGAAGCAGTCTTCGTCGGTCACCGCGGCGTCTCGACCGAGTACGAGGACGTGGTCGGGAGCGTCGCACAGGAACTCGTGAGGAAGGCTTCGGTACCCGTCACGGTGGTAAGGTGACGCCCGTCGAACTGCCGTACGCGCCAGTCGACAGCCTGATACGCGAGGCGGCACCCGAGATGCGTGTCTCGTCGGGTGCTGCGGAGGAACTCGCCTCACGGATACAGGACGAGGGTGCGTCGCTCGCCGTCGACGCCGCTGAGAGAGCCGCCGCCGACGGACGCAAGACGATACGTGCGACCGACTTCGGGTTTGAAGCACGCGACGTTACGAAGGACTGTCTAATCCTTCCGGTCGCGCCCGTCGACAGGATAGCACGTCTGCGTCTCGACGACTACCGCGTCAGGAAAGAGGCACGTCTCGCGCTCACCGTCCATCTCGAAGACTGGGCAACAGGCGTCGCCGAGTCGGCGGCACGCCTTGCGGAGCACGCGGGACGCAGGACTGTTCAGGGCGAGGATGTAGAGGCGTACTTCGATATCTGCGGCAACCGATGACCATTCTTTTCCGTATCCGTCATATAGCTGGTGTATGCGCAAAACGCATATAGTCCTGTTACTCGTCGCAGTCGTCGCGTTAGCCGGATGCGTCGGTGGAAACGGCGCGACGGACGACGTAGGACCGAACGGCGAGCCGGCGAACGGTGTCGACGCGGAAACACATACTGTGGGTATAGCGACCGACCTAACCGAGGAAGACCAACAGGAGTTCGCTGACATAGAGCAGGAGCTACAGCAGCTACAGATGCAGTTGCAGTTCGGCGGAGAGAACATGACTGAAGAAGAGATGGAACAGTTACAGCAGGAAGCGCAACAGCTACAGCAGGAGCTACAGCAGGCTGAGCAGGAAGCCATAAACGAAAACTTGGAGACGCTGAGAACGTCGATAGAAGGCACCGAGACGGTTGAGATAGTCGACGAGACGGAGGACATACCGCTGTTCGTGGTCGAGGGTGACGCAGGCGAGATACTCAACCTGCTCAACGACGAGGAGGAAGCCGCCGTAGCAGTCAGCGAAGCCGAGGGTACGGAGTTCCTACAGCCACAGGAGCCGATGGTACCTGAGGAAGGCGGAGCACAGCCTTAAAGCCGCGTAGCAGTCTTCTTCAGCCGCGTCTCTCTTCGAGTTCTTCGAGAAGAGCGTCGAGTTCGATGCCGCGTGCCGCTAATACGACGAAGAGATGGTAGACTAAGTCCGCGCTCTCGTGGACGAGTTCGTCTTTATCGTCGTCCTTCGCGGCGAGCGTGACCTCAGTCGTCTCCTCGCCGAGCTTTTCGAGCGGCGCGTTGATGCCCTTCTCGTGCTCGAAAAGGCTCGACGTGTAGCTGTCCTCGCGCGGATTCTCGCGTCTGTCCTGTATTACGTCGTAAAGCTCTTCTATGATTTCTGTGTTAGTGTCAGTCATCTTTGTCCAGTCCTCCGAGCAGAAGCTCGTGCAAGCGGTGGTCGTGGGTGAGTTCAGGATGGAACGCCGTTCCGATGACGTTGTCCTGTCTGACGGCGACGACCTTACCGTCGAACTCGGCGAGAACCTCGACATCTTCGCCGACGCTCTCGACGACAGGCGCGCGTATGAATACGGCGTGGAACGGCTCGTCGAGTCCCTCGACAGCGATGTCGGCTTCGAAAGACTCGCGCTGTCCTCCGAAGGCGTTGCGCTCCACCCGAACGTCGAGAACCCCGAGCGACTTGACGCGTTCGTCGTCCGGATGGTCTAAGACGATGAGACCGGCACAGGTCGCCAACGTCGGCTTCCCTGCCTCGACATGCTCGCGTATCTCGTCGTCTATTCCTTCGCGCCTCAGAAGACGCGATATCGTGGTGCTCTCACCGCCGGGCAGTGCGATAACGTCGCAGTCAGGAACGGTTCCCGAGTCGCGTACGGCGACCGTCTCGACTTCGAAGCCAAGTGCGTCACCTGCCCGTTCGAAAGCGACACGGTGCTCCGAAACGTCGCCCTGCACACCGACCACGCCAGCGAGCAGAGACATCAGTATCAGTTACCGCGGTACTGCAGCTGTTCTTCCTCGGAGAGGCTGTCCTTGCTTCTGCCTTTCATACCGCCGCCAACGTTCTTCGAAATCTCTTTGAGTTCGTCGGGGTCGTCGTAGCTGTTGACAGCCTCTACGATAGCGCGTCCCATGCTCTCAGGGTCTTCGGCACCGAATATTCCGCTTCCGACGAAGATTCCGTCGCATCCGAGGCGCATCATGAGAGCGGCGTCGGCGGGCGTCGCAATACCGCCCGCGGCGAAGTTGACGACAGGCAGCCTGCCGAGTTCAGCCGCCTCCTCAACGAGCGGAAGGGGTGCCTCGATTTCGCGTGCGTAGTTGCGCCGCTCTTCGGTGTTCATTCCTTCGAGTTCACGTATCGCGCCCTTTATCGCCTTCTGATGTCTCACTGCTTCGGCGACATCGCCGGTACCTGCCTCGCCCTTCGTACGTATCATCGCCGCGCCCTCGTCTATACGGCGGAGTGCCTCGCCCAAGTCGCGCGCTCCGCAGACGAACGGTGTCTCGAAGTCGCGTTTGTCGATATGGTTCCACTCGTCCGCCGGTGTGAGAACCTCGCTCTCGTCTATCATGTCCATGCCGATGGATTCGAGTATGCGCGCCTCAGCCTCGTGTCCTATACGTACCTTGCCCATCGCCGGAATCGAAACCTCGTCGAGTATCTCCTCGTTCGTCTCGACGGGTGCCATACGCGCAACACCGCCGCGTTTGCGTATGTCGGCTGGGACGGATTCGAGTGCCATGACAGCGACCGCGCCCGTGTCCTCGGCGATACGTGCCTGCTCGGCGTTCACGACATCCATGATGACGCCGCCCTTCTGCATGCTTGCGAAGCCTCTCTTCACAAGTTCCGTACCGCGTTTCAGGCTCTCCAAGTCGGTGCCTGCTTCTTTGTCTCCCATTAATGTTAGATATACATGAGAACTCCTTAACCCTTTCTTTACAGCCTAATTCTCATCACGCCAAACGCGAAAGAAGTGGGCGAGAGCACTCACGTCCTACGGCTCCATTCAACAGCGTCGGCTCTGTGCCACGAGTTGTAGGCGTTTAGACCGTCGCCGATACGTGTGAGGCGGAGATCGTGCCGGAGTGTCGTGTACTTGTAGTCGACGAAGGTCATCGGTACGCGCAACGACGTTTCCGAGGAGGCGTCGCGGACGACGGTTGCGACGCCCGTGTAGACGTGTTTGTGTCTGTGGTCGCGTACCGTCGCGGCGAGCACCGGAACGTCCTGTTCGTACGCCGGGACGGAGTGCAGACCTTCGGCGGCGCGGTAGTGGTACTCGAAACAGAAGAGGCGCGGCGTGTCTCTTTCTTGCGACTGACCGCGCGATATGAGAGCGTCGTAGCTTACGTCTTCTTCGAGGTAAGGACGGAGACTGAGACGCCGCCGGAGTATATTGTCGGTGACCGCGCCTGCGACGTACCGCGGCGTGTCGTACGCCGTGCGCTCGGCGAAGACGTCGCGTAGCGAGACGAGGAAGTCGTGTGGGTGGCGTGGGTCGCTTCCGGAGAAGTCGCGGACCGTCTCCACAGGGACTTCGCCAAAGTCGCCGCGGAGCGCGTCGACCGTCCGGGGACGTGTCTCGACGCCTGCGTGGTCAGCGCGGTCGAAGAAGGAGTCGAAGTCGTGGAACTCGAAGGCGTAGTCGCCGCTCTCGACGGCGGAAAGGTCTTCGGTGGCTTCGGCGGGCGCGTCGTCCGCTTCGACGGCTGTCGTCCTCTCGTCGGGCACTCCGAACTCCTCGTCAACGACGGCTTCGAGGTTCTGCGACACGAGGTTCTTGTCGTACCCCATAACCGTGTTGTCGACAGCCTTCCCCGCACCGAAGGCGAGGCTACCGCCCACGGCGAGCTTCAGAAAGTCGCGCCTCCGCACCATCGTTGTTCTGTCTTCAGAGGCTCGGCACTAAGTCTTAGCGGAAACGAGGTTATACGTCGTCTTCCTCCGCGTCCGCGCCGTCCTCCCTCCGTCCGAAGTACATCTTCGAGACGTACGACAGAACCACGTTTCCGTCCTCGTTTTCGCCGACAACCTCTACGGTCACCAGACCACGGTCGGGCACCTTCTGCGAGGGACGTTTGTCGACGACGGTGCGCGTGACGGTAATCTCGTCGCCGGGGTAGACGGGAAGGCTCCACGTGACGTTTTCGACGCCGGGCGAACCGAGCGCGGCGATATCGTCTTCGTCGCCTTCGACAAGCAGACGGTGACACGACATCAGACTGTGCCAGCCGCTTGCGATGAGACCACCGAACGGTGACTCCTTCTCTATGCGCTCCTCGTCGACGTGGAGCCAGAGAGGGTCGTACTTCTCTGCGAACTCGACGATTTCTTCTTCGGTGAGCGAGAAAGAGCCGAGTTGTTTCGTCTCGCCCTTTTCGTAGTCCTCGTAGTACTTCATGATGTTCGGGTGTGTAGAGCGCGGAAAAGCGTTACGCGTGTATGCTCATCACATCAAACAGCTAAGATTCGATATACTCCACGAACTCGGCTGGCGTAACCGTCTCGACTCCTCTGAAACCCCCAAGTTCGAGAATATCCGAGTCACCCGTGATTACGTAGTCCGCGTCGGCGGCTAGGGCGCATTCAAGCACGGCGTTGTCGAACTCGTCGTCAAGTCTGTCCACGCTCTCGTTCGGCTGCACCACTTTCGACTCTAAGACGATTATCCGGACTGTCCTCGCTTTCTGGTCGTCGGAGAACTCAAACTTGGGATACTCCAGAACGTCTGAGACCTCGTCCAGCAGTTTGGGAGAGACGTAGTTCTGTATCTCGCCGTCAAGAACGAGTTGGAAGCATTCGTCCGGCTTTCCGCCCCATCCGAACGCGGAGATGTAGACATTGGTGTCGAGAACTACCTTCGTTCCTTCGCCCATTCTACCGCTTCCTCGACTTCGTCTTCGCTCAGTCCTTTCTCCTCCATCCGGTTCCTCATCTCCTCGGACAGTTCTTCGTACTCCTTCTTCACGTCGATGTCTATCTTCTTGAAGACGACGCCGTTTTCGACGGGCACGGCGATAAATCGGTCGGAGTCCTCGAAGCCCTCCTGTTCGCGTATCTCCTTCGGGACGACTAACTGCCCCTTGCTCGACATCTTCACGATTTCCTCAGCCATGTTAGAAAGTTGAACTGTTAAACGCTTAAACGTTTCGCGGGAGTCAGTCAACTTCGGCGCGTCTGTGACACCCGACTGTCTCCTCGTTCCGTAACGCCGCCTCCGTGATGAGAAGACCAACAACAACGGCGTTCCTGAGAGCGTAAAGGTCGGGGTCGAGGCGTCCGCGTGCGTACGACTTGACCTCGCCGCGCAGACGCTGGAGTTCGGTGCGTGTCTCTCGCAGGCTTCTCTCGTCACGCATCGGACCGACGTTCTCCCACATGAGCTTCTGTAGCTTCTCGAACTTGGCGTCGACGAAGCCCGAGGGCATGTCGCCGTTGAAGGCGTCGGGTTCGCGTTCGACATGGGGGGGTTTACGCACGTTCTCCGCGGCGTCCTCTCCGGCGCGTAGACCCCACGTCAGACCTTCTAAGAGCGACGTGGAGGCGAGGCGGTTCGCGCCGTGCACGCCCGTGCAGGCTGTCTCGCCCGCGGCGTAAAGACCGTCTATCGAAGCGCGTCCGTCCTCGTCGACGACGACTCCGCCGCAGAGGAAGTGCTCGGCGGGTGCGACGGGCACCAAGCCCGTCTCCAGCTCCTCGTCCGAGAGGTTCTCGTACGCAGTCGGGAACTCCTCCTTGAACTCCGTGGTCTCGAAGACGGGGTTCAGGTCGAGGTAGACCTGTCCGTTGCGGTTCTTCTCGTGTACCGCCGTCGCAACGATGTCACGCGGTGCGAGTTCGCCACGGTCGTCGTAGGCGTCCATGAACCTCTCGCCGTCGTGTACGAGCAACGCGCCCTCGCCGCGTAACGCCTCCGAGAGCAGAAAGCCGCGTTCTGCGTGCGCCGTCGGATGGAACTGCACGAACTCCATGTCGTCGACGCGCGCTCCGGCGAGTGCTGCCATCGCTATACCGTCGCCCGTCGCGCCGGGTGGGTTGGTAGTGCGTCCGTAGACATCGCCGATTCCGCCCGTTGCGAGCACCGTCGCGCCTGCTTCGACGACGAACGCTTCGCCGTCCTCTTTGTCGACGACGAGCGCGCCCTCGGTACGTCCGTCTTCCTCGTCGGCGACGAGTTCGAGCGCGGAGTGCGCCTCTAAGACACGTGCGTCCGTGTCGGCGAGTCGGCGTAGAAGCGCGACCTGTATCTCGCGCCCCGTCGCGTCGCCCTTGTGCAGGACACGCGAGCGCGAGTGTCCGCCTTCGCGCGCTAGGTCGAAGCCCCCTCTTTCGTCCGTGCCGGTGCCTTCGGTGCCCGTGTCGAACTCGACACCGAGTTCATCCACGAGAAACTCCTCGACGACCTCCGAGCCTTCCTCGACAAGGAGTTCAACTGCGTCCTCGTCGCCCTCACCCGCGCCCGCGTCTAAAACGTCGTCGACGAACTCCTCTGCGCGCTCGTCGGGTGCTCGGCGCGCCACG
>JAQZDD010000198.1 GCA_028751055.1 Euryarchaeota archaeon Ods04
ATCGTAGACGAGAGCGTCGAGGGGCTACTGCGTCCCGCCTTCGTCGAAGCTACCGACGGCACCGAGGCGACTCTACACGGCGCGGGACGCGAGGATGTCGACGCGCTGATGCTCGGCGACGGACGCCCGTTCGTCATGGAGGTAGAGAATCCGCGAGTCCGTGATGTCGACATCGACGTACTCCAGAGAGACGCCAACGAACGCGCCGACGGAAAGGTCGAGGTGCGCGAACTCCGGCGTGTCGACGGTACTGTCGTCGAGCGCGTCAAGAGCCTCGACGCCTCGAAACGTTACAGGGCGCGCGTCTCCTTCTCCGAAGCCGTCGCACAGGACGAACTCGACGACGCGCTCGCCTCGCTCGTCGGAGTCGTCGAACAGCGCACGCCGTCGCGCGTCGACCGCAGGCGTGCCGACAAGGTACGTGAGCGGGAGGTGTACGAGGCTACCGGGGAGGTGGAGGAAGGCGGCGAAGGCGACGAAAGCGGAGAGGGACGAGAAGCGACAGTCGAACTACACACTGAGGGCGGTCTGTACGTCAAGGAACTCGTTTCGGGCGACGAGGGAAGAACCGCGAAAAGTCTTGCGTCGCTCTTAGGTGTCTCGGCTGTCGTCGAGGAACTCGACGTTCTCGCCGTGGAATCCGAAGACGAAGCCGGATTCGTTGAATAAGGAATGTAGGAGCGGCTCGGTCAAGTTTCTCAGTCACACTCAGGCTCAGTGGGGGTAACTTCTCGTCATCGCCGCGTGCACAGTACGTGTCGGGCGCGTATCAGTCCAACGGTAGCCGGAAGCTTGATAATCCTTCTTAGTAAATGTATGACAGAGAAAAACAAGCATGATTGACCGTCTGGAAAAAGAAATAGACATGCTCGAACGCCATCTGACGGTTCTGAAGATGGTGAACGACAACGAACCCATAGGCATAGTCAAGATGAGCAACGAAACCGGATATCCACACCACAAGATACGTTACTCGCTCCGTGTGCTCGAAGAGGAGGAACTCATAGAGCCGTCGTCGCAGGGTGCGATAAGCACCGAGCAGACAGCCGAGTTCCTCGGAGAACTCGACGAGAAGCTGGACGTGATGGCTGAGAGGCTACACGGAATGAAGGAGTAGCCCCTACTCCTATCTACTCGTTCCTGTAGTTCGGTGCTTCGTCAGTAATCATCACGTCGTGCGGATGGCTCTCCGTCCTTCCGGCGTCGGTGATACGGACGAAACGCGCCTCCGTCTTCATGCTCTCGATGTCGGGCGCGCCGACGTACCCCATGCCGCTCTGCAGACCGCCTACCAACTGATGGAGCTGGTTCTCGACGCTTCCGCGGTAGGGTATCGCGCCCTCGATTCCCTCGGGCACGAACTCGTTCTCGTCCTCCTGGAAGTAGCGGTCGCTCGACTCTCCGGCGGTCATCGCGCCGACGCTACCCATTCCGCGGTACTGCTTGTACTTCTTGCCCTTGACCGTGATGGTACGTCCGGGTGCTTCGTCGGTACCCGCAAGAAGAGAGCCTAACATGACGGCGTCCGCGCCCGCGGCTACCGCCTTAGCCATGTCGCCCGAGTATCTTATGCCGCCGTCGGCTATGACGGGGATGTCGTACTCGCTCGCAACGTCGGCGACCGACGAGACAGCCGTTACCTGAGGCATGCCCGCGCCCGCCACGACGCGCGTCGTGCAGATACTTCCCGGACCGACGCCGACCTTCAAGCCGTCGGCGAATCCTGCGACATCCTCCGCAGCCTCCTCGGTTGCGAGGTTTCCGACGACGACATCGGCGTCGACGACCTCCTTGATTTCGCGCGCGCCGTCGACGACGTTCGTGTTGTGGGCGTGCGCCGTGTCGACCATCAGAACGTCCGCGCCTGCCTCATCGAGTGCGACGGCACGGTCTGCGTCGAACGGCGACACAGCGGCGGCGACGATTAGACCGCCGTCTTCGTCCATGACCGCCTCGTCGTACTCGCGTCTGCGCAGGATGCTGTCCATCGTCACGATTCCACGCACCCTGCTGCTTTCGACGACTGGAAGACGTTCGACACGGTTCTCGTGCATGAGTTCGAGCGCGTCCTCGGCGTCGAAGCCCTCGCCGACTGTCACGACGTCGCGCGTCATTATCTCGCGCACCGTCTTGTCGCCCGTGTGTATCATCGGACGCAGGTCACGGTTACTAACGATGCCGATTAGCTCACCTTCCTCTTCTTCGTCTTCCCTCTTCTCGACAACAGGCAGACCCGAGACCCCCTCACGTTTCATCAGATCGACGGCGTCGTCGACTGTCTCGTCGGGTGAGACCGTCACGACCTCGCGTGTCACGAGCCTGTCGGCGTCCTTGACCTTGTTTATCTCGGCTATCTGTGACTCGGTGCTCATGTTACGGTGCACGACGCCCAAGCCGCCGTTGCGCGCCATCGCGGTCGCCATCGAAGCCTCTGTGACGGTGTCCATCGCCGCGCTCACGACGGGTATGTTCAGGCTGACCGACCTCGATACGCGTGTCTTCACGTCGGCTTCGTTCGGCTCGACGCTCGACTCGGACGGGCGCAGAAGAATATCGTCGAACGTGAGTGCCGTCTCACACTCAAGCTTGTCGCGGTAGCTGTGGTCTATCCCCATGCCAAGGGAAAGGTACGGCGTCTTAAAACCGTGTCGCTACAGAACCAGAAGCTAAAGCATCGGAAGGTGCTTCTTTGCGAGTTCGTCGACCGACTCGCGCGTAGCCTCCGCCGTCTCCAGAAGTGCCTCGCGTGCAGGTGACTCCGCCTCAGACACTACGATAGGTTCGCCCTCGTCCGACGAACTCCGGACGCCCGGGTCGAGCGGCACGCTTCCGAGGAACGGTACGTCCGTCTCCTCGGCGAGCCTTTCGCCTCCGCCGCTACCGAACAGGTCGTGCACCTCGTCGCAGTCGGGACAGATGAACCCCGACATGTTCTCGACGATGCCCGCAACGTCCACGTCAGCCTGCTCGAACATCCTGACGCCCTTACGCGAGTCGTCGACGGAGACCTCCTGCGGCGTCGTAACGATGACCGCGCCCGTGACAGGCACCGTCTGCGCTATCGTAAGCTGTGCGTCGCCGGTTCCCGGAGGCAGGTCGACGACCAAGTAGTCGAGTTCTCCCCAGCGCACGTCGCTCAGCAACTGTGTCAGAGCCTTGTGAACCATCGCTCCGCGCCAGACGACGGGGCTGTCGTCGCCCGCGACGTAACCCATCGACATGACCTTGACGTCGTGCTTCCACGCGGGTATTATCTCCTCTTCCTTTGTGACACGTGGCGGCTCCGCCTGTCCGAACATACG